>CAMLHR010000299.1 GCA_946479915.1 uncultured Lysobacter sp. | reverse complement strand
GGCTTCCGCGGCATGGAGCTGCGCGCGACGGCCAAGGAGATGGCCTCGAACCTCCGCTACACGCGGGCCCGGGCGATCTCCACCGGACAGCCGCAGCGCTTCAGCGTGGACCTGGAGGCGCACACCTGGGCCGCGGCGAACGGGCGCGATGGCGAGATCCCCGCGCAGGTCGCCATCGAATTCACGGGCGCGCGCGAGGTGCAGCTGTCGGGCACCGAAGGCGCGATCGAATTCTTCCCCGACGGCGCCGCCACGGGCGGACGCATCCGGCTCGCCATCGACGACGCCGCGTGGCAGGTCGACGTGGCGTGGCTGACCGGCGAGGTGACGCTGTCGCGCGTGGGTGAACCGTGAAGGAAGCCGCTGCAAGCGGGTATCGCAACGCGTGGCGACGCGTTCGTCATCATCGTGTCCGGGTCCAGTCCCTGCGCGGCTTTTCGTTGATCGAGGTCATCGTCGCGTTCGCGCTGCTCGCGTTCGCGCTCACGCTGCTGCTCGGCGCGATGACGCGGGCCACCCGGCAGGTCCGCGACGCGGAACTGTCCGGCCGTGCCGCGCTGCACGCGCAGTCGCTGCTGCACCAGGCGGGCGTCGGCACGCCGCTGGTACCCGGGGCCAGCGAAGGCGTGCTGGAGGAGGGGCGCTACCGCTGGTCGTTGCAGGTCGCCGAGTGGCAGGACCCGGATCCATCGATGGCCCAGGGCGCGGTGGCGCTCGAGGATCCGGGCGCGCCCCGCCTGCTCGAACTCGAACTGGTCGTCGCCTGGGGCGAGGGCGGCCCGCGGGAACGGCTGGAAGTGCACTCCCTCCGCCGCGTGAGGCCGCCCATCGGAGGCCGCTTGTGAAGCCGCGCGGCTTTACCCTGATCGAAGTGCTGCTCGCGACGGTGTTGCTGGCCGCGGGCCTCGCGCTCGCGTTCACGACGTTGCGCGCGGCGAGCGCCACCGCGCAACGCGGCGAGGCGCTCGCGCAGCGCAACGAGCACATGCGCGCGGTCGCCGGTTTCCTGCGCGCGCGGCTGGTGGCGACCCGGCCGCTGGCCTTCGCCATCGACCAGGACACCGGCCTGCCGCTGCGCTTCATCGGCGGGCCGGACCGGATGCGCTTCGTCGCCGACCTGCCGGCGTACCTCGGGCACGGCGGGCCGTACGTGCATGAGCTGTTCGTGGACGACGCCGGCGGCGGCATGGTGGACCTGCAACTGGGCCTCGCCGTGTTGCAGCCGCTCGATGTCGAATCCGCGCCGGAACCCGACCCGCCCGAGTTGCTCGCGCGGGGCCTGCAATCCGCGCGGTTCCGCTACCGGGCGCTGGATGCCGAAGGGCGGATGGGCGAGTGGCAGGACGAATGGGACACGCCCGAGCGCCTGCCGGTGCAGGTCGAGGTCACGCTGCGCGACGGCGAGGGGCGGGACTGGCCGCGCCTGGTGGTCGCGCTGCCGCTCGCCGGCACGGTGACCTCCGCGATCGGGGAGGCGATGTGACGCCGCGCGCCCGCGACGCGCGCGGCGCCGCGCTGCTGCTGGTCCTGTGGGTCGTGGCGATGCTCGCCGCGCTGGTCGGGGCGTTCGCGCTCATCGCGCAGGTCGAGCACCTGCAGGGCCGCGTCCTGTTCCGCGGCGTCGAGGCCCGGCAGGCGGCGCGCGCCGGGCTCGAGTACGCGATGGCGCGGCTGGCGGAACCCGATCCGCGCCTGGCCTGGATCCCGGACGGCCGCCCGTACGCATGGACCTACCGCGACGCGGCGCTGGAGATCGAGGTCGTGGATGAACAGGGGAAGGTGGACCTCAACCTGGCCGACATGCCGCTGCTCACGCGGCTGTTCATCGCGACGGGAAGCGAGGACGCGGACGCGGCCGCCGTCGCGGCCGCCATCCTCGACTGGCGCGACCCCGACCCGCTCACGCAGCCGGCTGGCGGCGCGGAGGATCCCGACTACGCCGCGGCGGACCTGCCGTACGGCGCCAAGGACGCCCCGTTCGAGGACGTCTCGGAACTGCAGCAGGTCCTCGGCGTGGATCGCGCGCTGTTTTCGCGCGTCGCGCCATACCTGACGGTGGCCAGCGGATTGCCCCGCCCCGACCCGGCGTACGCCGCCGCGCCGGTCCTGCTGGCACTGGGGCTGGATCCCGACGCCATCATCCCCCTGCGTCGGTCCTGGGACCCCGCGTCCGGCGCGCCGCCGCCGATGTTGCCGGGCGTGGGACCGCTCGTGGGCGCCGGGAGCGGCACGTATAGTGTCGACAGCCGTGCGCGGCTGCGCGATGGCCGCGAGACGGTGCTGCGCGTCGTGGTGCGCGCCGGGGGAACGGGCCTGCCCGGATCGACCTACACGCCGCTGGAGTGGGAGGAGGAAGCATCGCGATGACGCCGCTGCGCGCCCGGCTCGGACGCGTCGGTGCCCGGTTGGGTCCGGGGACTGGCGGCTTCCTCGCATGGTGGGGACGGTCGCTCGCGGCCTGGCTCCCGCGTCCGTGGCGCGCGGTGCTCGGGCTCGACCGCGG
>CAMLHR010000298.1 GCA_946479915.1 uncultured Lysobacter sp. | reverse complement strand
ACCTGCGCGTGGTGTTGCCGGCGCGGCCTTCACCGGAGGACTGACGTGCCTGCGGCACTGGTGTTCGGTGCCAGCGGGCAGCTGGGACGGCCCTTGCTCGAGCGCCTGCGCGCCGCCGGCCGGGACGTCGTGGCGGTGTCGCGCGAGGCACGCACCGAGCCGGGCACGTGCTGGATCCAGGGCGAACTCTCGACGGTCGGCGCGATCCCCGGCCGTTTCGACGTGGTGTTCAGTTGCGGGCCGCTGGACCGTTTCGCGGCGTGGTACGCCGCGCACGGCGTCGGCATCCCGCGCGTGGTCGCGTTCGGCTCCACCAGCGTGGACGTGAAGCAGGACTCCGGCGACCCGGGCGAGCGCGACGTCGCCGCGCGCCTGGCGCGCGGGGAACAGGTCGTGTTCGCCGCGGCGCGACGACTCGGCGCCGCGGCCACCCTCCTCAGGCCGACGCTCGTCTACGGCGCCGGCGCCGACCGCACGCTCAGCCGCATAGCGCGGATGGGCCGGCGCTGGGGCGTGTTCCCGTTGCCGGGCGACGCCACCGGGTTGCGACAGCCGGTGCACGTGGCCGACCTGGCCGATGCCGCGATGGCGGCCAGCGCGGCGCCGGCCACGCATGGCCGTGCCTATGCGCTGCCTGGCGGCGAGACCCTGCCGTATCGCGCGATGGTCGAACGGGTCCTCGGCGTGCTGGAGCCCGCGCCGCGCCTGGTGACCCTGCCCGCGCCGGTCTTCGGCGTCGTCGTGGCGACCGCCCGGGCGCTCGGTGCGGCCCGCGGCTTCGGTGACGCCGCCGTGGCGCGCATGCGCGCGGACCTCGTGTTCGACGCCGGTCCCGCGCAGCGCGACTTCGGCTATGCGCCGCGCGCGTTCACCCCGGACGCCTCGATGTTCGAACCGCGGCGCTGACCGCGGTCAGATGTCGCGCGCCAACGGCATGGGGCGCGCCTTCGCCTTCGCGCGCAGCGCCACCATCAGCACGCCACCCAGCACCATCGCCCCGCCGATCCACAGGCCCGGCCCCGGCCGGTCGCCCCAGAACGCGATCCCCAGGCCGACCGCGAAGACCGGGTTGAGCAGCAGCCACGGCGTCACCTCCGCCACAGGGTGGCGTTGCACCAGCACGTAGTACAGGCCGTGGCCGAGCAGCGACGAGAAGATCGCCGAATAGACGACGCCGCCCCAGCCGATCCAGGTCGCGTCGGCGACCGCCGCGAGGCTGCCCGGCTCGAACGCCAGGCTGATCGCGAACAGCGGCAGCACGCCCAGGATGGCCGTCCATCCCTGCTGGCTCACCATGCCCAGGCCCACCAGTCGCCGCATCAACACGGTGCCGAGGGCCAGGAAGAAGGCGGAAACGAGCATCACGACCAGCGCGACGGGCTGGGCCAGCACGGTCGGGTCGAAGCCGAGCACCAGCACGCCCGCGAAGCTGGTCGCGATGGCCATGCCGGTGCGCCAGGCGAAGCGCTCGCCGAGCATCCACCACGCCAGCAGCGCCGACATCGGCACGTAAGTCTGCATCACGATCGCCGGCGAGGACAGGTCGCCCGCCAGGCGCAGCGCCAGGAAGCTCAGGCCGAAATGCAGGACGCCGTTGCAGAGCGCCACGGCGACCAGGCGCGGCCATTGCCCCGGGGCGGGCGGGCGCACGAACGGCGCGAGAACGGCGACCAGCAGGGCCAGGCGCAGCGCGGTGAACATGAAGGGCGGGATCTCGCGCAGCGCGTGCGCGGACGTGAGGAAGTTGAACGCCCACGCCACGCAGATGAGCAGGACGAGCCCGTAGTCGCGGGTGCTCAAGGCGGGGTGCTCAGTACCGCCAGCCCAGCCTCCGGTACACCTTCGACAACAGCCACGCCGGACCCACCAGCAGGTACACCAGGTCGGTCAGGAAGCTCGGGCGCCGCCCCTCGATGCGGTGGCCGACGAACTGCGCGATCCATGCGACGGCGAACACCGCGACCGCCGTCCACGCCAGGGTCGCCGTGCCCAGCGTGTCGTGCAGCCAGCGCGTGAGCCAGGACAGTCCGACCAGCACCGCGAGCATGCCGAAGCCGAGCGGGCGCGAGGCGCGGTAATAGAACATCCATGCCATGAACATCGCGAGCGCCGCCCACAGCCCGGCGCGGAACCAGGTGCCCGGCACGGGGATGCACCACAGCAGCGCGACCACGCTCCACAGGATCAGCGGCACGGCCACCCAGTGGATCGCGACGTTGGCCGGGTGGCGATGGTCGCCGGCATAGCGGGCGAACCAGCGGTCGATCGGGCGTTCGGCGGCGTTTTCCATGGGCACTCCTAGGCGGGATCGGTGAGCCGTTGCAGCGCTTCGGCATAACGGGCGCGCGTGCGCTCGATGACGTGCGCCGGCAGGCGCGGGCCGGGCGGGGACTTGTCCCAGTCCAGTGTCTCCAGGTAGTCGCGCACGAACTGCTTGTCGTAGCTCGGCGGGCTGGTGCCGACCTCGTACTGGTCGGCCGGCCAGTAGCGCGACGAGTCGGGCGTCA
>CAMLHR010000297.1 GCA_946479915.1 uncultured Lysobacter sp. | reverse complement strand
GTCGAGGACCCGGTCGAGTACCAGATCGAGGGCATCAACCAGATCCAGGCCAAGCCGCAGATCGGGCTGGACTTCGCCAACGCGCTGCGCTCGATCGTGCGCCAGGACCCGGACATCATCATGATCGGCGAGATGCGCGACCTGGAGACCGCGCGCATCGCGATCCAGTCCGCGCTCACCGGCCACCTGGTGCTGAGCACGCTGCACACCAACAACGCCGCCGGCGGCATCACCCGCCTGCTGGACATGGGCGTGGAGGACTACCTGCTGACCTCGACGGTGAACGGCATCCTCGCGCAGCGCCTGGTGCGCCGCCTGGAGCCGACCCACGCCGAGAAGGTGCGTGCCACGCCGGAAGAGATCGAGAAGTTCGGCCTGCGCCGGTTCCAGCCCGACGGCGAGATCTTCCTGTACCACCCGCGTCCGTCCGCGATCGCGCCCACCGGTTACCTCGGCCGCACGACCATCATGGAATTCCTGGTGATGGACGACGCGCTGCGCCGCGGCGTCATGCGCCACGCCGGCATGGGCGAGCTGGAGCAGCTCGCCCGCGAGGCCGGCATGCGCACCATGTACGAGGACGGCATTGCCAAGGCCCTGGCCGGCGTCACCACCATCGAGGAAGTCCTCCGCGTCACCGAGGACGCCTGAGCGCATGCCGCTGTACCGGTACAAGGCGCTCAACGCCCGCGGCGAGATGCTCGACGGGCAGATGGAGGCGGGCAGCGACACCGAGGTGGCGCAGCGGCTGCAGGAGCAGGGCCACCTGCCGGTCGAGGCGCGGCTCGCGTCGGAGGGCGGGTTCGCCCCGTCGTGGCGGACGCTGCTGCGCCCGAAGCCGTTTGCCGGCCAGCGCCTGGTGCAGTTCACCCAGCAGCTGGCGACGCTGCTCGGCGCCGGCCAGCCGCTCGACCGTGCGCTGACCATCCTGCTCGAGCTGCCCGAGGACGAGGCCGCGCGCCGCACCATCGCCGACATCCGCGACGCCGTGCGCGGCGGCGCGCCGCTGTCCACGGCGCTCGAGCGCCAGCACGGCACGTTCTCCCGCCTCTACGTGAACATGGTCCGCGCGGGCGAGGCCGGCGGCAGCCTGCACGACACGCTCGCGCGCCTGGCCGACTACCTGGAGCGTGCCCGCGCGCTGAAGGGCCGGGTCGTCAACGCGATGATCTATCCCGCCATCCTGCTGGTGCTGGTCGGGCTGAGCGTGCTGTTCCTGCTCGGCTACGTCGTCCCGCAGTTCGCCGCGATGTACGAGAGCCTGGACGCCGAATTGCCGTTCTTCTCGCGCATGATCCTGGGCCTGGGCCTGTTCGTGCGCGACTGGTGGCTGCTGCTGGTGGTGGTGCCCGCGCTGCTGCTGTGGTGGTTCGACCGGAAGCGCCGCGACCCCGCCACGCGCGAGGCCATCGACGCCTGGGTGCTGCGCCAGCGCTTCGCCGGCCCGCTCGTCGCCAGGCTCGAGACCGCGCGCCTGGCGCGCACGCTCGGCACGCTGCTGAAGAACGGCGTCCCCCTGCTGTCCGCGCTGGGCATCGCGCGCAACGTGCTCGACAACCGGACGCTCGCCGCGGACGTGACGGCGGCGGCCGAGGAAGTGAAGAACGGCATCGGCCTGTCGGTGGCCCTGGCCCGCGGCAAGCGCTTCCCGCGCCTGGCGCTGCAGATGATCCAGGTGGGCGAGGAGTCCGGCGCGCTCGACGCCATGCTGCTCAAGACCGCCGACACGTTCGAGCAGGAGACCGGCCTGGCCCTGGACCGGATGCTCGCCGCCCTCGTGCCCGTCGTCACCGTGGCGATGGCGCTGGTCGTCGGCGTGGTGATCATGGCCGTGCTGATGCCGCTGTACGACCTGACGGGAGCCATCGGGTAGGGAATACTCGGCACCAGGCACCGCAATCCATGCAAGGTAGACCGCCCATGCAACCGAAACGCCGTCCCTCCGCCCCGCCGCGCGCCGCCCGCCAGCGCGGTTTCAGCCTCATCGAGATCATCATCGTCGTGGTGCTGATCGCGGCGATCGTGGCCTTCGCCGCAAGCCGCATCCTCGGCGGCTCCGATCGCGCCAAGGTGAACCTCGCCAAGTCCCAGCTGCAGACGCTGGCGCAGAAGGTGCAGTCCTACGAGATGGACACCGGCATGCTGCCCGCCGAACTCGACGACCTGGTGGCCGATCCCGGCGCGGTCGGCTGGCTCGGCCCGTACGCGAAGGCCGCCGAGCTGAACGACCCGTGGAACGAGCCGATCCGCTACACGGTGCCGGGCCAGGCCGGTCCTTTCGACCTGCTCAGCCTGGGCGCCGACCGGCAGCCGGGCGGCAGCTCGGTCGACGCCGACATCGCGCTCGAGTAGACGCCCGAAGCCGCCCGACGAGCTGCATGACAGAAGCAGCAGCAAGCGGGTATCGCAGCGCGCGTCGGCGCGTTGTGCATCCATGCCACCGGCTGTCGTCCCGGCGAGGCTTCTCGCTGCTGGAGACGCTGCTGGTGGTGGCGTTGCTGGCGATCGCCGGCCTGCTGGT
>CAMLHR010000296.1 GCA_946479915.1 uncultured Lysobacter sp. | reverse complement strand
CACCTGCGCCGCGACCACCTGCTGTTCTGCTACCTGCACCTGGCCGCCGAGCCGGACCTGACGAAGCGGCTGCTCGACATCGGCCTGACCAGCATCGCGTTCGAGACGGTGGAGCTGCCCAACGGCGACCTGCCGCTGCTGGCGCCAATGTCCATCATCGCCGGCAGGATCGCCACCCAGGTCGGCACCACGCTGCTGCACATGCCGCAGGGCGGCAAGGGCAAGCTGCTCGGCGGCCTGCCGTCCACCGAGCGCGGCAAGGTCGTCGTGTTCGGCGCGGGCAAGGCGGGCGGCGCCTCCGCCGCGCTGGCCGCGGCCGGCGGCGCCAACGTGACCGTGTTCGAGATGCGCCAGGACCGCATGGACGAGATGATGCGGCTGGGCCCGAACGTCACCGCGCTGTACCCGTACCACGACGTGGTCGCGAGCGCGGTCGCCGCCGCCGACCTGGTGGTCGGCGCGGTGCTGGTCACCGGCGCCAAGGCCCCCAAGGTACTGACGCGCGAGATGCTCAAGGGAATGGAGGACGGCAGCGTCGTCGTGGACATCTCGATCGACCAGGGCGGCTGCTTCGAGACCTCGCGCCCGACCACGTGGAAGGAGCCGACGTACGTGGAGGAGGGCGTGACCCACTTCTGCGTGACCAACATGCCAGGCTCGGTGCCGCAGACCAGCTCGCAGGCGATCTGCGCGGCGATCCTGCCGTGGGTGAACAAGCTGGCGTCGGGTGACTGGCGCGGCAACGAGGCACTGGTGAAGGGCATCAACACCGAAGCCGGCAAGCTCGTCCACCCCGCGTTGCAGGGGCTGTAACGGCCCGGGGGCACGGGAGCTGCCAGAACGTCCCAGGGCACGCCGCGGCGCCAAGGCCGCGGCGGCCGCGCCCGCGGATCCGCGGCGGCAGCGCCTGTGGCGCGACCTGGCGATGATCGCCATCGCGCCGCTGCTCCTGTACCTGCTCGCCAGCCTGTTCACGTTCTCGCCGACCGATCCGGGCTGGTCGCATTCGGGCAGCGTCACCGCGCCGCTGCACAACGTCGGCGGTCGCGTCGGCGCCTGGCTGGCGGACGTGCTGTTCACGCTCGCCGGCTACGTCGCGTACCTGCTGCCGCTGATGCTGGGCCTGATCGCCTGGATCGCGCTGTTCACGCCGGACAAGGACGGCGAGAGCGAGCTCGGGCCGGCCTTGCGCCTGGTCGGCATCGTCGGCTTCCTCGTGTCCGCGTGCGGACTGCTGCAGTTGCGCTTCGGCGCCGTGGCCGACTTCTCGTCGGGGGCCGGCGGCGTGCTCGGGCAACTCGTGGGCAACTCGCTCTACCGCGGCTTCGGGCCGATGGGCGGGAACCTGTTCCTGCTCGCGCTGCTGCTGATCTCCACGACGCTGGCCACCGGCCTGTCCTGGCTCGCGGTGATGGACCGCATCGGCATGCTCGTGCTGTCCACCGGCCCGGTGCTGTCGCGCCTGTTCCGGCTGGGCAGCCGCCAGGCGGGCGAGTGGAACCGCGCACGCGCCTGGCGCGAGCAACGCGAGGAGATCCGCCGCACCGACACCGAGCAACGGGCCGTGCGCACGCCGGTCAGGATCGAGCCGCCGCCCGCGCCCGTGGTCGAGAAGAGCGACCGGGCCAAGCGCGAGCAGCAGATCCCGCTGTTCCACACCGGTGACGGCACCGGCATCCCGCCGCTGGCCCTGCTTGACGACCCCAAGCCGCAGGCCAAGGGCTACAGCGAGGAGACGCTCGAGACGCTCTCGCGGCAGATCGAGTTCAAGCTCAAGGACTTCCGCATCGATGCGCAGGTCGTCGGCGCCTACCCGGGCCCGGTGATCACGCGGTTCGAGCTCGAGCCCGCGCCGGGCGTCAAGGTCAGCCAGATCAGCTCGCTCGACAAGGACATCGCGCGCGGCCTCTCGGTGAAGTCGGTGCGCGTGGTGGACGTGATCCCGGGCAAGTCGGTGATCGGCCTGGAGACCCCGAACACGCACCGCGAGATGATCTGGCTCAGCGAACTGCTGCGCTCGAAGGAATACGACAAGTCCGGCAGCCCGCTGACGCTCGCGCTCGGCAAGGACATCGCGGGGCGGCCGACCGTCGCCGACCTGTCGCGCATGCCGCACCTGCTGGTCGCCGGCACCACAGGTTCGGGCAAGTCCGTCGCGGTCAACGCGATGGTGCTCAGCCTGCTGTACAAGGCCTCCGCCAGGGACGTGCGGATGCTGATGATCGACCCGAAGATGCTGGAGCTCTCGGTGTACGAGGGCATCCCGCACCTGCTGGCGCCGGTCGTGACCGACATGAAGGAGGCCGGCAACGCGCTGCGCTGGTGCGTGGCGGAGATGGAGCGCCGCTACAAGCTGATGTCGGCGATGGGCGTGCGCAACCTGGCCGGCTTCAACAAGAAGGTGCGCGACGCGATCGAGGCCGGGCAGCCGCTGCTCGACCCGCTCCACAAGCCCAACCCGGAGGCCGACGAGGCACCGCGCACGCTCGAGCCGCTGCCGTTCATCGTCATCTTCATCGACGAATTCGC
>CAMLHR010000295.1 GCA_946479915.1 uncultured Lysobacter sp. | reverse complement strand
CCGATCCACCAGCCCCAGGCCGGCGCGCCGTCGTGGGCGACGAAGCCGCCCAGCCCGTTGGACTCGCCCCAGAGCAGCACGGCGAGCGCCGGGAGGAACAGGTAGAGGCTCTCGACCCCGAGTCCGCGCACCGGCGGCACGCCGACCAGCTTGCGCACCAGTCCGTACGACGCGAAGGTGCACGCCAGCGTGAGCGCGATCCACGGGAAGCTGCCGTAGTTGAAGGTCAGCCACAGCACGCCCGCCGTGGCGATGGCCACCGCCAGCCACTGCACGCGGTTGAGCCGCTCGCGCAGCAGCACCACGCCGAGCACGATGTTGATCAGCGGGTTGATGAAGTAGCCCAGGCTCGTCTCCACCACGTGCCCGGCGTTGACCGCCCAGATGTAGAGGCCCCAGTTGAACGCAATCAGCGCGCCGCTCAGCGCCAGCGCCCAGCGCGCGCGGGGGATCGCCAGCGTCTCGCGCAGCCAGCCGCGGCCGTACTTCCACAGCAGGAAGCCGCACACCAGCACCGTGCTCCACACGATGCGGTGGACGATGATCTGCAGCGACGGCACCGCCTTGAGCAGGTGCCAGTACAGCGGCATCACGCCCCAGATGACGTAGGCGAACACCGCCATCCAGACGCCGCGGCGGTCGATCGCCGTGCCGCCGGTCACGTCGCCGCCCGCGCGGCCGGCTTGCCCACCGCCTTCGTCGATCGCGCCCGCGCCAGGGTGATCGCCACCACGCCCAGCAGGATCACGGCCATCCCCACCAGCTCCCGGCCGCTGAACCTTTCGTGCGCGAGCCACGCGCCGAGCAGCACCGCGACAGCCGGGTTGACGTACGCGTAGCTGCCGGCCAGCGCGGGGCGCACGTTGTGCAGCAGCCACATGTACGCGCTGAACGCGACGATGGAACCGAAGCTGGCCAGGTAGGCGACGGCCAGCGTGCCCTTCAGCGCGGGCACGCCGCCTAAGCGCTCGCCCAGGAGCCAGCCGGCCACGAACATCACCGCGCCGCCAACCAGCATCTGCGCCGCTGCGGTCATGAAGGGCGATGGCAGGTCGCGGCCGCGGCTCCAGATCGACCCGAACGCCCTGGCGACCGGCGCGACGAGCAGTGCGACGACGCCCACGCGCGAGCCGGACAGGCCGCTTCCGGCGTTGAGCGCGGCGTCACCGGCGAAGCCGATGGCCAGGCCGATCCATTCGACGCTCGACGGGCGATGGCCGCGGAACGCCGAGAACAGCGCCATCCACAATGGCGCCGACGCCACGGCGACGGCCGCCAGCCCGGAGTCGACGGTCTGCTGCGCGATGCACACCATGCCGTTGCCCATGCCCAGCAGCAGCACCGCCATCGCGGCGATCGTCGGCCACTGCGCGCGCGTCGGCGCGGGCACGCCGCGCCAGCGCAGGAACGCGTAGAAGGCGCCGCCCGCGACGAGGAACCGGATGCCCGCCATCAGCAGGGGCGGCCAGCCGCCTTCCAGCGCGAAGCGGATGCCGAGGTAGGTGGAACCCCAGATCAGGTAGACCGCAAGCAGCGCGGCGCCCACCAGGGCGCCGCGAGGATCCCCGTCCCCGTCGTGCATCGGGTCAGTCGGCCCAGTGACCTGCGGCGTCGGATTCCGGCAGCACGGCCGCCGAGAGCTGGCGGTCGCGCTCGAGCAGCACGATGGCGTCGGCCAGGATCGCCGCCGACTCGCGCAGCAGCGGATCCGGGCTCTCCTCGGCCGCCGCCTCGCGCGCGACGTCCTTCAGCACGTCGCGCTCGTTCGCCTGCAGGCCGTCGTCCAGGCGCTGCCCGGCGAGCGGATCCAGGGCCAGGCCCAGGCGCTTGCGGGTCTCCTGGCGCTCGGCACGCTGGGCCTCGTCGGTCTCGCGCTCGGCGCGGCGCGCGGCCTCGTTGAGCGACAGCCACGCCTTGGCCTGTTCCTCGCGGAAGTCGGCCACGTCCTCGGCCCACCACTGGAACTCGACGTCGTCGGCGATGCGCGACTCGTGCAACGCGTCCAGGCGCGCCACCAGCGGGTCGAAGTTGCCGTAGCGGATGTGCGGGACCGCGGCGATGCGCGTCCACGGCAACGCGTTCTCGTACGTGCTCTCGCCGAACTCCGAACCGTCCACCGTCGCCGGGAACGCGATGTCGGGCACCACGCCCTTGTGCTGCGTGCTGCTGCCGCTGACGCGGAAGAACTGCGCGATGGTGAACTTCAGCTGCCCGCGCGGCTGCTCGCCACCGGGCCAGCGGTCCAGGTCCATCAGGTTCTGCACGGTGCCCTTGCCGAAGGTGGTCTCGCCGATGACCAGGCCACGGCCGTAGTCCTGGATGGCGCCGGCGAAGATCTCCGAGGCGGAAGCCGAGCCGCGGTTGACGAGCACCGCCAGCGGACCGTCCCAGGCGACGCCTTCGTCGCGGTCGCCCTCGACCGCCACGCGGCCGCCGGACTCGCGCACCTGCACCACCGGGCCCTGGTCGATGAACAGGCCGGTGAGCTCGATCGCCTCGGCCAGCGACCCGCCGCCGTTGTTGCGCAGGTCCA
>CAMLHR010000294.1 GCA_946479915.1 uncultured Lysobacter sp. | reverse complement strand
AGGATCGCGTCCTTGCCGCGATCGAAGATGCTCTGCCCGCCGATCGAGACGAGCGAGACGTCCGGGAAGATGTGGAGGTCGCGATCGCTGTCGGTCTGCGACAGCACGGCGCGGTCCTGGAGCGACTCGCGCATCAGCCTCGACTGGATGTGGGTTCGGCCATCGCCGACGACGTTGGACATGGGCTCCTCGAACATAGCGCCGAAAACGCCGAAGGCGCCACCGGGGGGTGGCGCCTTCGAGGTTACAGCGTTGCGAGGATCAGCTCAGAAGTTCGACAGCGGCTTCGGCTCGCACGCGCCGGGGGTGTTCACCGCCGTCATCGTGTCCGTGTAGAACTTGTTCAGCGCCGTCATGCCCTGGTTGTTGTCCGGGTTGAACCGCGGGTGCTCGCGGTGCGGGTCCTGGCCGAGGGCGACGCCACGGAACGAGACCTGGTTGATGATGACCTTCGCCTCCGCCGCGCCCTTCGTGAGGTCGACGGTGAAGTACTGGAGGAAGTGCATCTTCCGGGTCGAGATGGCGGGGAACATGATCGACGCCTGGTCGGACGCCGTGAAGCCCTCGCCGCCGTTGTTGTGGCAGTCGCGGCACTGCTGGTTGTTCTGCGCGGTGAGGTTGCCCCACGCGTTGGCCATGTTCGCGGCGTTGAAGTTCGTGAGCGTCATGCAGCCCGCGAACTTCGACATCACGCGGTCGGCCGCCTGCGAGAGGGTCTCGCCGCCGCCCTGCGGCTGGTTCGGCTGGCCCTGGCGGAGCTCGAGCTCCTTCGCGAGCCACGCCGTGATCTTCTCCTTCTCGTCCGGGGTGTACGTGATGCCCTTGTGGGCGCCGTTGTCGGCGATCAGGGTGAGGACCGGGGCCGCCGTGGTGTAGCCACCGACGACCGTGGTGTAGTTCGTCGCGACCGACCAGCCGCGGGACTTCTCGGCGGCGATGAACTTCGACACCGTGCCGCCGACGCCGGTCTCGGCGTGGCAGGCGGCCGCGCCGCACTTGAGGACCAGGGTGTCGTAGACGGTGTCGTCGAACAGCTTCTTGGCGGGGACGAGGTCGCCGCCGGCCGGGTTGTCGACGTCCGGCGTACCGGAGCCGTCGTCGATGATCGGGTCAGCGGGGTCGACGCTGCCAACGCAGCCGACGAGCCCAGCCGACGCGATCAGTGCAAAGAGGGTGCGCATTGCTTGGCTTCCTGGTTGCGAGGTGTTTGGAGGGGTGAGGTGGCGCGTCGGTTAGCGGCGGCGGCGGATGAAGGCAGCCAGGCCGATGAGCAGGAAGGACGCGAGGCCACCGGCCGTGCCGCCCGTCGAGCAGCCGCCGAGGGTCGTGTCCGAGCCGTCGACCGGCTCCTCCGCGCTGGGGTCCGCGCCGGTGTCCGTGCCGCCGGTGGTGCCGCCGGTGGTGCCGCCGGTCGACGGCGCCGCCGCGCCCGAGGCGACCGGCATGATGGAGAGGAAGCCCGCGAGCTTCTTGGCCGGGTTCATCTCGCCGCCCTTCGCGGCGGTCGCGGTGATCACGAGGTACTTGTCGTTGTTGCCGGCGACGCCGAAGTACGGGTTCGCGACGAACTGCGTGAACGCGTGGCCACGGCCCTGGTTACCGGGGTTGTTGCCGAGGTAGTTCGGGTAGAGGTGGCGGTCGTGCGGCGCGCCCGCGAACTGGCCGGCCGTCGAGAACTTGCCCGTCGCCTGGTCCCACGCGAGGACGCGGAGCTGCGAGGTGCCCTGGCCGCCGGTGTGGCTGCCGTTGTGGATGAGGAGCGCCGGCTTCAGCGCCGTGCCCGAGCCGATCATGATCGAGGTCTGGATGTTGTGCGTGCCGTCGACGCCGAACAGCTCCGTGGTGGCGAGGTCGGTGCGCGGGGTGACGTACTCCATGCCCGTCTTCGTGGTCTTGATGACCGCGAACATGTTGGCGCGGTAGGTGCCGCCCTTGCCGTTCGTGTTGTTGTTGCCCTGGAGCAGACCGTCACGCCAGAACAGCATGTCCGTCGGGACGACGTTGCCCTGCGCGTCCGTCGTCATGACGCGGTTGATCATCGCGCGCATCGAGTACGTGCGCTTGCCGTCGATCGTCGTGCGGCCGCCGATCTGCTTCTTCCACAGCAGCGCGCCCTGCTGGTTGGGGCCGTTGAACTTGCCCGGGGTCAGGTCGACCGCCGCGAGCCACGTGCCCTCGCGCTGCGGCTGGTTGTTGCCCTCGGTGCCCGCGCAGACCGCGTACGCGCCGCTCGGGTCGACGCTGCACATGCCGCGCGACCGCTCCTCCTGCTGCAGGATCGTCAGGTCGAACTCGCGCTTGAAGGTGACCGCGGTGCCGGTCTCCGTGAGCTGGAAGACCCGGGCCCACGCGTTGTCGCTGCCGTTGCCGTTGGCGAGGCACCACGAGATGTAGCGGCTCGTGTTGCCGGTCTTGCCGATGAACGACGGGATGTTGCCCTCGATCGAGCCGCACACGTCGTCGTTGTTCTTCGCGAACGCCTCGGTCTGCGGCACCAGCAGCGCGCCGTTGGCGTCGAAGCACTGCATGTACAGCTTCGAGTCGTT
>CAMLHR010000293.1 GCA_946479915.1 uncultured Lysobacter sp. | reverse complement strand
GGAGTTCGACGTGGTCGGCGAGGACGTGCTGATCACCGGCGCCGGCCCGATCGGCGTCATCGCCGCGGGCATCTGCAAGCACATCGGCGCACGCAACGTCGTGGTGACCGACGTCAACGACTACCGCCTGAAGCTGGCCGCGGACATGGGCGCCACGCGCGTGGTCAACGTGTCGAACACGTCGCTGAAGGACGTCATGGCGGACCTGCACATGGAGGGGTTCGACGTCGGGCTGGAGATGAGCGGCAACCCGAAGGCGTTCAACGACATGCTCGACTGCATGTACCACGGCGGCCGGATCGCGATGCTCGGGATCATGCCCAAGGGCGCGGGCGCCGACTGGGACAAGCTGATCTTCAAGGGCCTGGTGCTGCACGGCATCTACGGCCGGCGCATGTACGAGACCTGGTACAAGATGACGCAGCTCGTGCTCGGCGGGTTCCCGCTGCACAAGGTGCTCACCCACCAGCTGCCGGTGGACGAGTTCCAGCAGGGGTTCGACCTGATGGAGTCCGGGAAGTCCGGCAAGGTGGTGCTGTCGTGGACCTGACCCAGCGCTACGCGAGCGAGCTCGACGACATCCGCGGGCAGGGCCTGTTCAAGTCCGAGCGGATCATCACCAGCCCGCAGTCGGCGGAGATCACGCTGGCCGACGGGCGCACGGTGCTCAACTTCTGCGCCAACAACTACCTGGGGCTGGCCGACCATCCCGAGCTGATCGCGGCCGCGCGCGACGCGCTGGACACGCACGGCTTCGGCATGGCGTCGGTCCGCTTCATCTGCGGGACCCAGGACCTGCACAAGGAACTCGAGCGCACGATCGCCGGGTTCTTCGGCACCGAGGACACGATCCTCTACGCCGCGTGCTTCGACGCGAACGGCGGGCTGTTCGAGCCGCTGCTGGGCGAGGAGGACGCGATCGTCTCGGACGCGCTGAACCACGCGTCCATCATCGACGGGGTGCGCCTGTGCAAGGCGAAGCGCTACCGCTACGCCAACTGCGACATGGCCGACCTGGAGGCGCAGCTCAGGCAGGCGCGGGCCGATGGCGCGCGCAGCATCATGATCACCACGGACGGCGTGTTCTCGATGGACGGGTTCATCGCGCCGCTCGACGAGATCACCCGCCTGGCGAAGCAGTACGACGCGATGGTGCACATCGACGAGTGCCACGCGACCGGCTTCGTCGGCGCGACCGGGCGGGGATCGGCCGAGGCCAAGGGCGTGCTGGACCGGATCGACGTGTTCACCGGCACCCTCGGCAAGGCGATGGGCGGCGCGGTCGGCGGCTTCACGACGGCGAAGCGCGAGGTCGTCGAGCTGCTGCGGCAGCGGTCGCGCCCCTACCTGTTCTCGAACTCGCTGCCGCCGCACGTCGTGGCGGCCGGCATCCGCGCGTTCCAGATGCTGGCGTCCGCCGGCGAGCTGCGCGAGCGGCTCTGGGAGAACACCGCGTACTTCCGCGAGCGCATCACCGCCGCCGGCTTCACCGTGCGTCCGGGCACGCACCCGATCGTGCCGGTGATGCTGCACGACGCGCCGCTCGCGCAGCGCTTCGCCGAGCGCCTGCTCGAGGAAGGGATCTACGCGATCGGGTTCTTCTTCCCGGTGGTGCCCAAGGGGCAGGCGCGCATCCGCACGCAGCTGTCCGCCGCGCACACGCGCGAGCACCTGGACCGGGCGATCGACGCGTTCACCCGCATCGGCCGCGAGCTCGGCGTCATCGCCTGAGCGACGACGCCTTCGCGGGACGCGTCAGTGCGTCCCGGTGTCGGCGGCCGGGAGCGGTTCGGCCTCGACCGGGGGCACGACGAGCGTCGCGCTGGTGGTCGGCTCGGCCGGGGGCTGCGTGCCGATCCACGCATCGGTCGGCGTGATGCTGCCGGCCTGGAGCGCGTCGCCCGAAACGGGCACGGTCGCGGGCATCGGCGTGGTCACGGCAGCCGTTGCCGCGGTCGCCGGCGCGACGACCGTCGTGGACGCGAGCGCGGACACGGGCTGGCCGACGCCGGCGGGCATCGCCGAACCCGGCGCGGGCATCCCGTCCGTGGTGCGGTTGGCCGGGACGTGCGGCTTGGGCCCCTTCGCGACGCGGACGCCGCGCGCTTCCATCCACGCGGTGAACTCGTCGGCAGTCATGCGCTTGCCGTTCTGTTCCATGTTGAAGCGCCACGGCGTGTTGTCGAATTCGGTGCGCTTCTCGTAGGTCGCCGGGTCGATGATCGCGTCGGTGGTCGCCGCCGGTGCCGCCGGCACCACGATCGTCGCGGTCGTGGTCGCGTCCGCCGGGGTGCTGGCGGCCGCGGCGGGGACGTCGATGATCGTCGTGGTCGCGGTGATCGCGCCCGGCGGCGGGTTCGTGTTGGCGGGGAGCGCGACGGTCGGCGCGGTTGTCGGTGCGGTCGCCGGCGCGATGGCCGGCACGACGATCGTCGTCGAGGCGGTCGGCGCCTGCGCTTCCGACGGCTCCGGCTGCACGACGGGCTGCGCCTCCGGCGGCACGGTCGTCGGCTGTTGCGCGGCGGCATCGGGGCACGCGATCAGTGCGCTGCCGAGCAG
>CAMLHR010000292.1 GCA_946479915.1 uncultured Lysobacter sp. | reverse complement strand
GTTGGCGCACGGCGTTATCGAAGTGGCGGCGGGGCGTCACCGCGTCGACCAGCCCCAGCTTCTTCGCGCGGCGCGCGTCGATCGCGCGTCCGGTGAGCATGAGGTCCAGCGCGGGCGCGGCACCGATCAGCTCGGGCATCCGCTTCGCGCCGCCCCATCCGGGCACGATTCCGAGCATGACTTCGGGCAGCCCCATGCGCGACTTCGGACCGTCGTCCATCACGCGGTAACGGCAGGCGAGGGCGAGCTCGGTGCCGCCGCCCATGCAGAAGCCGCGGATCGCCGCGACGGTGGTGCAGGGCAGTTCGGCGACACGCTGGAACACCTGCTGGCCGCGGCGCAGCGCATCGTCCACGTGGCCGGTGCGGTCGAACGCGCGGAACTCGCCGATGTCGGCGCCCGCGATGAAGCCGCTGTCCTTGCCAGAGCGGAACACCAGTCCCTTCGGCGGATCGGCGGCGATGCGCTCGAGCAGGGCGTCGAGTTCCAGCAGCACCGCCTGGGCGAGGGCGTTGACCGACTCGCCTTCACGGTCGAGCGTGAGCACCAGCACGCCGTCCGGCCGCGCCTGCGCCTGCCAGTGGCGGAAGCGCAGGCCGTCGAAGAGGCGGACGCTGCCGGTGGTGCGGCGACTGGACGGGGTGTCGCCGGGCGTGACCATGGGGCGATCCGGGGCCGTGGGGCAAGCCGCTATCATCCCGACGATGTTTCATCCGGGTCAAATCGCGGGGAACTTTCCATTCCCGGCGCGGTCGGAGCACTCGGCCACCACCGGGACGACGGGAGCGCCGGACCGGCATGGCCGATGAATTGCAGGACCTGGACCGCGAGCTGGTCTCGCGGGTGCAGCGCGGCGACCTGGCCGCCTTCGACGTGCTCGTGCGCAGGCACCAGCATCGCGTGGCGGGCGTGCTGTCGCGCTACATCGCCGACTGGAGCGAGGTCCAGGACGTGTCCCAGGAGACGTTCCTGCGCGCGTACCGCGCGATCGGGAACTTCCGGGGCGACGCGCAGTTCTCCACCTGGCTGCACCGGATCGCCGTGAACACCGCAAAGAACCACCTCGTCTCGCTCAACCGCCGGCCGCCCACGTCCGACATCGACGCGGACGACGCGGAGCAGTACGCGTCCGGCGACCGGCTGCGCGACCACGACACCCCCGAGCGCGAGCTGTTGCGCGACGAGATCGAACGAACCGTGCTCCGCGTGGTCGAAGCCCTGCCGCCGGAGTTGCGCGACGCGATCACCCTGCGCGAGGTCGAGGGCATGAGCTACGAGGCGATCGCCGCGCGCATGGACTGCCCGATCGGCACCGTGCGTTCCCGGATCTTCCGGGCCCGCGAGGCGATCGACGCGGAACTGGCCCCGCTGCTGGACGACACCCGATGACCCGACGCGAACACGACATCGACCCACGCGACACCGACGCGAAGCTCTCGCTGCAGCGCCGCGAACAGCTGTCCGCGCTCGTCGACGGCGAGCTCGCCCCCGACCAGGCGCGTTTCCTGCTGCGGCGGCTGGGACACGACACCGAACTGGCCGGCCGCCTCGAACGCTGGCAGCTCGCCGGGGACATCCTGCGCGGGCAGCCTGTGCGCGCCGTGCCGGGCGACGCCACGCTGCCTGCGTGCGTCATGGCGGCCGTCGCCGGCGAGCCCGTGCCGCGCGTGGCGCCCGCGTCGTTGCGCTGGCAACGCGTCGTCGGGCTGGCCGCCGCGGCCTCGGTGGCGGCGGTCGCGCTGGTGCTCGTGCGCCCGGCGTCCGATGGCGCCGTGCCCGGGGCCGTCGAGTCCGGCGTGGTAGCGGTGCCGGCCGAGGTCGCCCCCGCGCCCGTCGTCCCCGACCCCGTCCCCGCCTCCCCCGAACCCGTCCTGCGCGAGGCCACGGTGCCGCAGTTCGCCGACGCCGCGCCGCCCGAGCCCGAGCGGCGTGCGCCGGCCGACGTGCCTGCCCCGACGCGCGTCGCGGTCGCGTCGCCCCCCGAGGCCACCAGGGAGCCGCCGGCCACGCCGGCCCTTCCGGCGCGCGACGACGCGACCATGACGGTGCTCGCCGCCGGCGACCTGCGTCCCTTCGCCACCCCCGTCGAACCCCAGGCGCGCCCGTGGCCCCGCGCCGTCCTGCCCGGCCTCGGCGACGGCGAGCTCGCCGTCGGCTACGACGACGAGGCCGCGCCCAGCTTCTATCCGTTCGAGCCGCGCCTGCCCGAGGAAACCGAGAGGTAATCGATGTCCCGACGCACGTTCCGCAACGCCTTCCTGATCCTGCTGCTGGCCGCGCTCGCCGCGGCGCTGGGCCACGCGCTGGCGCAGTCGCGCCACGAGGGGCCGCCCCCGCCGCAACTGGTGACGGGCCTGCCGGACTTCAGCCGCCTGGTCCAGGAAGTGGGCCCCGCGGTCGTCAGCATCGAGGCGAGCGGCGTGCCGGACCCTCGCCAGGCGATCCCCGGCGGCCTGCCGGACGGCATGCCGGAGCTGTTCCGCCGGTTCTTCGGTCCCGGCGTCCCGATGCCGGAACCGGAAGCGCGCCGCGGCGTCTCGCAGGGCTCGGGCTTCATCATCT
>CAMLHR010000291.1 GCA_946479915.1 uncultured Lysobacter sp. | reverse complement strand
CGTGCGGCAGGTTGCCGTCCTCGACGCCGACGATGAACACGTAGCGGAATTCCAGTCCCTTGGCCGCGTGCAGGCTCATCAGCCGCACCTGGTCGCCGGCGTCGCCCTTGTCCGCGTGCGCGAGCAGCGACAGCGCGGCGGCCAGCTCGCCCGGCCCGCTCGTACGCGGGCCGTCGAACCACTCCGCCAGCTCCTCGAGGTTGCGCCGGCGCAGGTTGAACATCGCCTCGTCCTTGCACTGCGCGCGCAGCGCCGCGAGCAGGCCGGACCGCTCGGCGAGCAGCCGCACCAGCTGTGCCGGGGGCACCCGCCCGGCCTCGTCGCGCAGCGCGCGCACGGTGGCGTCGAACCCCTGCAGCGCGTTCGCGCTGCGCGCCGGAAGCTGCTTGAGCAGGCCGATCGACCCGGCCGCGCGCGACAGCGGCAGGTGCGCGTTGCGCGCCAGTTCGCCCAGGCGTGCGAGGGTCGTGCCGCCGACACCACGCTGCGGCGCACCGACCGCGCGCAGGAACGCCGCGTCGTCGTCCGGGTTGGCGACCAGCCGCAGCCACGCCAGCGCGTCCTTGACCTCGCCCCGGTCCAGGAACGCCGTGCCGCCGCTGAGGTGGTACGGCACGCGCAGCAGCTGCAGCGCCTTCTCCAGCGCGCGCGACTGGTGGTTGCCCCGGAACAGGATGCAGAAATCGCCCCAGGGCGCGGCGCGCGTGGTGTGCAGGAAGTGCACCTGGTCGGCGACCTTCTCCGCCTCGTGCGCCGCGTCGCGGCATTCCCAGACGCGGATGCGGTCGCCGTCGGCGTTGTCGCTCCAGAGCTTCTTGGGGTGCTCGTGCGGGTTGTGCGCGATCAACGCGTTGGCCGCGCGCAGCACGCGGTTGCTGCAGCGGTAGTTCTGCTCGAGCTTCACGACGCGCAGCCCCGGGTAGTCCTGCTGGAGCTGCAACAGGTTGTCGGGGTTCGCGCCGCGCCAGGCGTAGATGGACTGGTCGTCGTCGCCCACGCAGGTGAACAGCCCGCGCGGCCCGGCGATCGCCTTGAGCAGCCGGTACTGCGCGTCGTTCGTGTCCTGGCACTCGTCCACGAGCAGGTAGCCGATGCGCTCGCGCCAGCCGGCGACGGCGTCGTCGTCGGATTCGAGCAGCTGCACCGGCAGCCGGATCAGGTCGTCGAAGTCGACCGCGTTGAAGGCGGACAGGCGCGCCTGGTAGGCCGCGTAGAGCGCCGCGGCCTCGCGCTCCCGGGCGCTGCCCGCGGCCGCGGCGGCCTGTTCGGGCGAGAGTCCGGCGTTCTTCGCGCGCGAGACCAGCCCCTTCATCGCCTCGACCGCGTCCGGCTTGCTGCCCTTCGGCAGCAGGTCCTTGAGCTGGGCGGCGCTGTCCTCGGCATCGAAGACCGAAAAGCCGCGGCGCAGGCCCAACTTCGCGTGCTCGGCCTGGACGATGCGCAACCCGAGGGCATGGAACGTGCAGACCAGCAGCTCCTGGGCGGCGTCCCCCCGGATCCGCCGCCCCACGCGCTCGCGCATCTCGCGGGCGGCCTTGTTGGTGAAGGTGATCGCGGCGATTCGCCGTGCGGGCATGGTGCCGCTGGCCACCAGGTGGGCAATCTTCTCGACGATCACCCGGGTCTTGCCGCTGCCCGCACCCGCCAGCACCAGCATCGGGCCGTCGACACAGGCAACGGCCGCGCGCTGCTGGGGGTTCAGTCCATTCATGTTCGAAGCGCGCCGGCGGACTTCATCCCCGCCACATGATTCCGTGCCATTGGTTCACCTGACCATTGTCTCATTTGCAACGCTTCGCGCCCTCCTATCATCCCATCCCACGACCACCCGAAGAGACGGAAACCGCCATGATCCGCCCACTGCTCCTCTGCACGTGCCTGGCCCTCGCCGCGCCCGCCGCGCTTGCCCAGGACGACACCGACAAGCCGCTGTTCGACCCCGGCGACGAGGTGGTGATGAACACCGCCGGCTTCCTCGCCGCGCACCCCGACCTGCGCTGGCGCCGCGAGGGGCTGCAGGCCTACGAGGCCGGCAACACCGACGAGGCGCTGACCTATTTCAAGCGCGCCGCGCGCTACGCCGACAAGCCGTCGCAGGCGATGGTCGCCGAGATGCTCTGGACCGGCACCGGCACGCCGATGGACCGCCCGCTCGCGTACGCCTGGATGGACGTCGCCGCCGAACGGGCCTACATCCCGTTCCTCTCCAAGCGCGAGGAGTACTGGAACAAGCTGAGCGAAGCCGAGCGCGCGCAGGCCCTGGCGTCCGGCGCCGCCATCTACGACGAGTACCGCGACGACGTCGCCAAGGAACGCCTCGAGCGCCTGCTGCGCCGCGCCAAGCGCAGCACGACCGGCAGCCGCGTGGGCTCGGTCGGCAACCTGCAGATCATCGTGCCGGGCCCGGGTGGCGCCTCGATCACCATCGACGGCTCCGAGTACTACGCCGACCAGTACTGGGAACCGGCGCACTACTGGGCGTGGCAGGACAGCGTCTGGAAGGATCCGCCGACCGGCCGCGTGAGCGTCAAGCCGCTCGAGGTCGTGCACGACGACGCGACGCAGCAGC
>CAMLHR010000290.1 GCA_946479915.1 uncultured Lysobacter sp. | reverse complement strand
GCGCCCGGGAGGCGCGAAGCGCCCGTGGAGCATCGCGTGCGACGCATCGAATTCGAGCTGGAAGGCGACCACGTCGAGCTCAACCAGCTGCTCAAGCTGGTGGGCCTGGCCGACAGCGGTGGCGCCGGCAAGCAGCTGGTGGCCAGCGGCGCGGTGCGGGTGGAGGGCGCCGTCGAGCTGCGCAAGACCGCGAAGATCCGGGCCGGCCAGGTCGTCGCGCTCGGCGACGTGGAGGTGCACGTCGCATGAGCGCCGTCCTGCTGCTCGTCGCCGCAGCGCTGCTGGCGTGGGCGGTGCTCGCCTACAACCGGCTGGTGCGCCTGCGCAACCAGTGGCGCACCGCCTGGGCCGACATCGACGTGCAGCTGCAGCGGCGCCACGACCTGGTGCCGCGTCTCGTGGCCTCCGTGGACGCGTATGCCGACCACGAGCGCGCGACGCTCGAGGCGGTGACGTCGCTGCGGGAACGCGCGCTCGCCACCCGCGGCCGCGAGGCGCTGGGCGCCGTCGAGACCGAACTCGAGCAAGCGATCGGGCGGCTGCTCGCGCGGGTCGAGGCCTACCCGGACCTCAAGGCCAGCGACAACTTCCTGCAGCTCCAGCGCGACCTCGTCGAGGTCGAGGAACACCTGCAGTACGCCCGGCGCTTCTACAACGGCGCCGTCCGCGACTACAACACCGCGATCGAGCGCGTCCCCGACGTGGCGGTGGCGAAAGGCTTCGGGTTCGGCGCCGCGGAATTCTTCCAGGCGGGGGAAGCACGGTGAGCCGTGCGGGAGCCGCTGCCGTGGGAGCCGCTGTTGTGGGAGCCGCTTCAGCGGCGACGCTGTTCCTCGGGCTCGCCTTCGCCGCTGGAGCGGCTCCCACGGTAGTCCAGGGCGAGCGCATCCTCGACTACGCCATCGAGGTGGACGTGCGCGCCGACGGCAGCCTGGACGTCGCCGAGCACATCACCGTCCGCGCGGAGGGGGACGACATCCGGCGCGGCATCTACCGCGACTTTCCGACGCGCTACCGCGACGGCCACGGCAACCGCGTGGTCGTGGACTTCGAGCTGCAGGGCGTCGAGCGCGACGGCGCGCCGGAGCCCTGGTTCACCGAGCAGCGGCCCAACGGCGTGCGGATCAACACCGGCAACGACGACTTCCTGCCGGTGCCGGCCACCTACACCTACACCCTGCGCTACCGCACCGACCGGCAGCTCGGCTTCTTCGACACGCACGACGAGTTGTACTGGAACGCGATCGGCACCGGGTGGGACTTCCCCATCGACCAGGGCAGCGTCGTCGTGCGGCTGCCACGGCCGGTGCCCGTGTCCGACCTCGCGGCCGAGGGCTACACCGGTCCCTACGGCAGTGGCGGACAGGCGTACGTCGCCACCCTGCCCGCGCCGGGCACGGCGCGCTGGACGCTCACCGAACCCCTGCCGGCCGGGCACGGCCTGACCATCGTGCTGTCCTTCCCCAAGGGCCTGGTCCCCGAGCCGACCACGCTGCAGCGCGCCGGGTGGCTGTTGCGCGACAACCTCGGCGTGCTCGTGGCGCTGCTCGCGCTGGCGGCGCTCCTGGCCTGGAGCGTGCGCGAATGGCGCCGCGTCGGGCGCGACCCGGACCGCGGCGTCGTCATCGCCCGCTACGAACCGCCGGAGGGGCACTCGCCCGGCGGGCTTCGCTACGTCCTGCGGATGGGCCACGACAACCGGGCCTTCTCGGCGGACCTGCTGGCGCTCGCGGTGGGCGGCCACCTGCGCATCCACCAGGAGGACGGCGTGCTGTCGGACACCTGGTCGCTCGAGCGGCTGCGCGGCACCACGCCGCTGGATCCGTTGCAGCGGGACATCCTCGACACGCTGTTCGAGGACGGGCCGCTGCTGGAACTCGACAACGCACAAGCCACGACGTTGCAGGCGGCGCGGCAGGCGCAGGCGACGGCGCTGAAGCAGCGCTACCAGCCGGCCATGTTCCGGACCAACGGGCGCAGCATCGCGGTCGCGGTCGGCATCGCACTGGCCGGCGGCATCCTCGCCTTCGTGGCGAGCGGCGGCGCGGGCCTGCCACTGATCTTCGCCGCCTGCGGACTGATGGTCGCCACGGTCGTCGCGTTCGCGCTGCTCGTCAGGGCGCCCACGCCCGAGGGGCGCCGGTTCATGGACGAGATCGAAGGCCTCAAGCTGTACCTCGGCGTCGCCGAACGCAGCGAGCTGGCGCGCCTGCGCGGCCCGGGCGAACCGCCAGTCCTCAACGCCGAACGCTACGAGGCCCTGTTGCCCTACGCCGTCGCGCTCGAGGTCGAGGAGGCGTGGACCGCCCGGTTCACCGACGCGGTCGGCGTCGAGGCGGCCACCGAAGCCAGCCGGCGCATCGGCTGGTACCACGGCAGGCAGGTGGCGAACCTGGCGACGTTCGCCAACTCGGTCGGCAGTGCACTGGATTCGCAGATCGCATCGGCCGCGACGCCCCCGGGCAGCAGCGCCGGTTCAGGCGGCGGTGGGTTTTCCGGGGGCGGCGGGGGTGGCGGCGGCGGGGGCGGCCGCTGAATGGACGGCGCGGCTTCAGCCACGTCGAAGCGCGATGAAGGGGTGCGGAGGA
>CAMLHR010000289.1 GCA_946479915.1 uncultured Lysobacter sp. | reverse complement strand
GTGTAGTGGAAGCCCATCTCCTCGAACAGCGTGGACGGCACGAACATGCCCTTCCAGTGCTCCTCCCAGCGGCGCACGAACTTCGCCGGCGCGCCGTGCTTGTCGCCGAGCAGCTTCTTGCCGCCCTCGCGGATCGCGTTGAGCGTCTTGCTGCCGGTCAGGCGCCCCAGCATGCGGGTCATGCCGCCGACGTTCTCGGAGATGGACATCCGGTTGTCGTTGAGGATCACCAGCAGGTCGGGCTCGGGGTCCATCCCGCCGGCGTGGTTCAGCGCCTCGTAGGCCATGCCCGCGGTCATCGCGCCATCGCCGATCACGGCGACGACGCGCCGGTCGTTGCCCGCGCGCGCGTTGGCGATCGCCATGCCCAGCGCCGCCGAGATCGACGTGGAGGAATGCCCGACGCCGAAGGTGTCGTACTCGGATTCCTCGCGCTTCGGGAACGGCGCCACGCCGTCCTTCTGCTTCACCGTGTGGATGGTGTCGCGGCGGCCGGTCAGGATCTTGTGCGGGTACGCCTGGTGCCCGACGTCCCAGACGATGCGGTCGTCCGGCGTGTCGTACAGGTAGTGCAGCGCCACGGTCAGCTCGACGACGCCCAGCCCGGCGCCGAAGTGCCCGCCGCTGCGGCCCACCGATTCGATCAGGTAGGCGCGCAGCTCGTCGGCGACCGCGCGCAGCTCGGCCGCGTCGAGGCGGCGCAGGTCGGCCGGACTGTCGATGCGTGACAGGCGCGGATGTCGCGTGGGGTCGATCATCTCAACGGCCTGTGGAGGGTCAGCGGCCGCGCAGGCGCCCGAACAGGCCGGCCTTCTGGGTGTCGGCCGGTTCCGGCGAGGGCTCGGACCAGGGTTCGGCGAAGCCGGTGGCCAGGTTGGCGTTGACGAAGTCGGCGACGTCGGCCACCGGCACGCCGCTCGCCTCCGCGATCTCCGCCAGGGTGGCGGGGCCCTTCATCATCGCGGTGGCGATGCGGAAGTGCTTCGGATATTCGCGCTCGGTCTGTGGCCACTTGGTGAGCAGGTACTTGCCCTGCGGGTCGAAACCTTCCATCAGCGCGCCGCGCCCGGCCTGCAGCCCGCCGAACCACGCCAGGCGCGACAGCGGCTGCGCGGCGCCGAGCCCGGCGGCCTCCGTCGACCATGCCGACGGGTCCGCGGGCTTGAAGTCCTCGGCGCGCACGTGGCCCTCGAAGTACGAGGCCAGCGGCTTCAGCCCGCCCGGGCCGTGGTACTGGCGCGCGTCGGCGTCGATCAGCAGCACCGGGCCGCCGTCGCGCTCGTAGCGCAGCTTGCCCGACAGCATGTGCGGGGCGAGCCAGTCGGAGAACACCGGGTCGCGCGCGGGGGCCGGCGGCGCCGGGGTCGGGACCGGCTCGGCGTGCGCCTCCATCGGCGTCTCCTCGGGCAGCTGGTCCACGGCCTGTGGCGCCGGCGTCATGCCGGACGGGACGGCGGTCTTCATCTCCGCCGCTACCGGGTCGGCGGCCTGGGCGCCGAGCGAATCGAGCACGTTCGCCAGTGCCTGCGCGGTGAAGGGCCGCTGCAGCAGGAAGTCGGTCTGGGTGCGCGGCGACGAGGTCAGGCCGATGACCGTCTTGCCGGCCGCATGCAGCTTCAGCCAGCTCATCGGGCCGTACATGCTGTCCATGTCGACGACCAGGTAGTCCGCGTCGCCTTCCGACGCCAGTTGCCAGCGACCGCCGAGCGAGCGGTTCGCCTCGGCGAACGCCGCCTTCAGGTCCGCCTCGGTGGCGGGGTCCATGCCGGTCAGGCCGAGAGTCAGGGGCATTGGTGTCGGGTCCGCGTGCAGGAACCCGTGATTTTAGCTCACGCGGCGAGCTGCCTGGCGTTGCGGGGCAGGTGGTTTTTCAGGAATGCCATCTGGTCCGCGAGGATGTTGCGGTTGCTCAGGATCAGGTGCTCGACCCAGCTCGGCCGGTAGGGGATGGCCAGCAGCGGCATGCCCGCCTGCTGTGGCGTGCGGTTGCCCTTGCGCGAATTGCAGTGGAAGCAGGCGCTGACCACGTTTTCCCAGGTGTCCCGGCCGCCCCTGGACAGCGGCACCACGTGGTCGCGGGTGAGCTGCGGGCGCGGGCAGTCCCGGCCGCAGTAGAGGCACAGGTGCTGGTCGCGGGCGAACAGCGCGGGGTTGGTCAGCGCCGGCGTCGGGTCCAGGGCGTGCGGACGCGCATGGCCGCGCGCGGCGACGATCGGGTGCAGGTCGAGCAGGCTCTGGTGGCCGGTCGCCCGGCAGGTGCCGCCGCGGACGGTGAGGCAGGGATCGCCGAGGGTCCAGGCGACCGCGCCGCGGGCGTAGAGGCAGGCGGCGTCCTGCCAGCTCATCCAGTCGAGGACGCGGCCGTGCGCGTCGAGCGCCAGCAGTCGCACGGCGTGGAAGGCTTCGGGCGTGCCTCTGTCGGTGTCCATCGGGACACCAGCTTATACAGGATCGCCCCGCGGCGCGTCAGCCGGGCGCCCGCTCCCCGGGCACCGCGCCGGAGGGCGGGGCGTCGCGCCGGCGTCCGGGCAGCGGCAGCAGCATCGGGACGCGGCGCTGGTAGGCGCGATAGTCCTCGCCCAGGGCGGC
>CAMLHR010000288.1 GCA_946479915.1 uncultured Lysobacter sp. | reverse complement strand
GCATCGGCGGCGACCCGGTGCACGGCATGAACTTCATCGACGCGCTGCGCCTGTTCCAGGACGACCCGCAGACCGAGGGCATCATCATGGTCGGCGAGATCGGCGGCAGCGCCGAGGAGGAAGCGGCCGAGTTCGTCGCCGAGCACGTGACCAAGCCGGTGGTCGGCTTCATCGCGGGCGCCAGCGCGCCGAAGGGCAAGCGCATGGGCCACGCCGGCGCGATCGCGTCGGGCGGCTCCGGCACTGCCGAGGGCAAGTTCGCCGCGATGGAGAAGGCCGGCATCACCACGGTGAAGTCGCCCGGCGACCTTGGCGCCGCCATCGCCAAGCGGCTGGCAGGGTAACCGCTCCTTCGCAGCCCGCAGGCAGGCGGCCATGACGATCCGCATCGCGATGGCCCAGTTCGATTTCCCGGTGGGCGACATCGCCGGGAACGCGGACCGCATCGCCGGGTTCATCGAGGAGGCGCGCGACGACTACGGCGCCGACCTGGTGGTGTTCCCGGAACTCGCCCTCAGCGGCTACCCGCCCGAGGACCTGCTGCTGCGGCCGGGGTTCCTCTCGGACTGCCACGACGCGATGGCGCGCATCGCCGCGGCGGCGACGGGCATCACCGCCATCGTGGGCTGGCCCGAGTCGGCCGGCGCCGTCGTGTACAACGCGGCCAGTATCCTCCGCGACGGCCGCATCGAGCACACGTACCGGAAGCGCGAACTGCCGAACTACGCGGTGTTCGACGAGCGCCGCTACTTCGTGGTGGATCCCGACGGCGGCGACTGCGTCTTCCAGCTCGACGGGGTCATCATCGGCCTGCTCATCTGCGAGGACCTCTGGTACCTCGAACCGTTGCACACCACCGTCGCGGCGGGCGCGCAGCTGGTGCTCTCGATCAACGCGTCGCCCTTCGAGCGCGACAAGCACGCGCGGCGCGACGCCCTGCTCGAGGACGCCACGCGCCAGCACGGCGTGCCGATCGCGTACGTGAACTGCGTGGGCGGGCAGGATGCGGTCGTGTTCGACGGCGGCTCGCTGGTCGCCGACGGGGACGGCACCGTGCGGCCGGCGGCCGCGGCGTTCACGGAACAGATGCTCGTCGTGGACTTCGATCCGGACACGCGCGGGTTCACCGCCGTGGAGTGGATGGAGGACGGCGACGAGAGCCGCGACGCGCTCGCCTGGCGCGCCGTCGTGCGCGGCACCCGCGACTACTGGCAGAAGAACGGGTTCCGGCGCGCCTGGCTGGGCCTGTCCGGGGGCCTGGATTCGGCGGTCGTGCTGGCCATCGCGGTGGACGCGATCGGCGCGGAGAACGTCACGGCGGTCCGGATGCCGTCGCGCTACACCGCGGGCATGTCCAACGACCTGGCGGCCGAGCAGTGCGCGGAGCAGGGCGTGGAACTGCTCACGCTGCCCATCGAACAGCCGTTCGAGGGCTTCCTCGCGGCCCTCTCCGGGACGTTCGAGGGGATGGTGGTCGACACCACCGAGGAGAACCTGCAGTCCCGTTCCCGCGGGACGCTGCTGATGGCGCTGAGCAACAAGTTCGGCGGCCTGGTGCTGACCACCGGCAACAAGAGCGAGTACGCGGTCGGCTACGCGACGATCTACGGGGACATGTGCGGGGGCTACGCGCCGCTGAAGGACCTGTACAAGACCGAGGTCTACGAGCTCGCGCGGTGGCGAAACACCGTCGGCGACCCCGTCATCCCGGTGGGCGTGATCGAGCGGCCGCCGTCCGCCGAGCTGCGCGCCGACCAGAAGGACCAGGATTCACTCCCACCCTACGACGTGCTGGACGCCATCCTGGCGCGCTACATCGACCAGGAGCAGTCGGGCGCGGAGATCGCGGCGGCGGGGTTCGATGCCGCGACGGTCGAACGCGTGCTGCGCCTCGTGCGCATCAGCGAATGGAAGCGGCACCAGGCCGCGCCCGGCCCGAAGGTCTCGCGGCGCGCCTTCGGCCGCGAACGGCGCTACCCGATCACCAACGCCTACAACCCCAAGATGTAGGAGCCGCATCAATCCAGCGGCGACCGCTCCGGCGCGAACGGGTTCAGCTTGCGGATCGCCCACGGGTAGTCGGGCCAGTTGTCGCCGCGCAGCCAGGCGTGCTGCGGGGCCTCGGCCTGCAGCTTCTGCCGCGCGTCGGCGGCCAGCACCTCGTTGCCGAGCTGCGTGTGCGCCTCGCCGATCACGGCGATCGCGTCGGGCCGGTACATGCTCCCCGGATAGGTCTCGAGCAGGAACTCCGCGCGGTTGGCGGCGGCCACCCACGCGCCCCGGCGCAGGTAGTACAGCGCGGTCTCGATCTCGTGCCGGGCGAACAGGTCCACCAGGTCGGCCATGCGCGCGCGCGCGTCCTCGGCGTAGGGGCTGTTGGGGTAGCGCTCCACCACGGTCGACAGGTCGCTGTAGGCCTGGTGCGGCGCGGCCAGGTCGCGGCGGCTCGGGTCCAGCGTCCAGACGCGCTGCAGGAAGATCGTGTCGCGCCCGGAGTTCACCAGGCCGCGCAGGTAGTACATGTACGGCACGTTGCGGTGCGTCGGGGAGGTGCGCAGGAAGCGGTCGATCGACGAGATCGACTCCTCCAGCTTGCCGGCCT
>CAMLHR010000287.1 GCA_946479915.1 uncultured Lysobacter sp. | reverse complement strand
CGAGGGCGACGTCGTCGAGGTGCTGCCGCTGTGAGCGGGATCGTGACGCTGTCGCCGGCCGCCGCGCTCGAACGCCTGCGGGCTGGCGCGGTGCTGGTGGACGTGCGCGATCCGCACGAGCGCGCACTCGGCATGGCCGAGGGAGCCGTCGGCATCGCGCGCGGCGACCTCGAGGCCTCGCCCGGCGACGCGCTCCCGGACCGTGCGGCCGAAGTCGTGTTGATCTGCCAGGCGGGCCGTCGGTCGCTGGACTGCGCGGCGGTCCTCCGGCGCGCCGGCTACGCGCACGTCGCCTCCGTCGAGGGCGGGACCACGCGCTGGCGCGACGAAGGGCTGCCGATGCGCGGCCCCGACGCCGACGCGGACTTCATGGACCGCTACTCCCGCCACCTGCGCCTGCCGCAGGTCGGACTCGAGGGGCAGCGCCGGCTGGAGGCATCCACCGTGCTGGTGCTCGGCGCCGGGGGCCTCGGGTCGCCCTCCGCGTTCTACCTCGCCGCCGCGGGCGTCGGCCGGCTGCGGCTGGTGGACGACGACGTGGTCGACCGCAGCAACCTCCAGCGCCAGGTGCTGCACGCGGAGGCGCGCATCGGCCTGCCGAAGGTCGAGTCCGCGACGGTCGCGCTGTCGGCCCTCAACCCGCGCACGCAGGTCGAGGCGATCCGCGAACGCGCCACCGCGGCGAACGTCGAACGCCTGCTCGAGGGCGTGGACGTCGTGCTCGACGGCGCCGACAACTTCGCGGTGCGCTACCTGCTCAACGACGCTTGCGTGAAGCTCGGCAAGCCCCTGGTGTACGGGGCAGTGCACCGCTTCGAGGGCCAGGCCAGCGTGTTCGACGCCGGGCGCCACCGCGGCGAGGCGCCCTGCTACCGCTGCCTGTTCCCGGAACCGCCGCCGCCGGAAGCGGCGCCCAACTGCGCGGAGGCCGGCGTGCTGGGCGTGCTCCCGGGCGTCATCGGCCTGCTGCAGGCGACCGAGGTGGTCAAGCTGCTGCTGGGGCTGGGCGAGCCGTTGCGCGGCCGCCTGCTGCATTTCGATGCGCTGGCGATGCGCTTCCGGGAAACGCGGCTGCGCCCGGATCCCGACTGCCCGGTGTGCGCCCCCGGCCGCCCGTTCCCCGGCTACGAGGACATGGGCGTGTCCTGCGCCGCGGAGTAGCGGCTCAGGCGGACGGATCGCCGCGCGGGCGGTCCACCGGCGAACGCGGCGCCGCGGTCTTCGCGCGCGGCTTCGAGCGCGGATCCATCTGCACGCCGAGCACGGCATTGCAGTGGATGCAGCTGTAGCTCAGGCAACGCGCCTTGCTCTCGCCGGCGACCATGCCGACGACGTTCTCGACGTTGACGTGCAGCACCCGCTTGCCGCACTTCGGACATGCGCCCTGGATCGCCATGCCATCCCTCCCCGGATGTGGGCCGCGGTTCCGGACCGCGTTGCGCGATAATGCCACCGCATGAGCCACGCCGCCCGCATCCTGGATGGAAAGCGCATCGCCGAGGAGCTGCTCGACGACCTGGGCGCCCAGGTCGGGGCGCGGCTGGCGGCCGGCAAGCCGCGCCCCGGGCTCGCCGTGGTGCTGGTGGGGCAGGACCCCGCGTCGGCCGTGTACGTGCGCAACAAGCGCCGGGCCGCGGAGAAGGTCGGGATCCGCGCGATCGACTTCGACCTGCCCGCCGACACGCCGGACGAGGCGCTGTTCGCGCTGGTGGACCGGCTCAACGCCGACCCGGAGGTGCACGGCATCCTGGTGCAGCTGCCGCTGCCCGACCGCGCCGACGGCACCCCGCGCGACGGCAACTGCCTGATCCACCGGATCGACCCGCGCAAGGACGTGGACGGCTTCCACCCGGAGAACGTCGGCCACCTGGCACTGCGCCAGTTCGGCCTGCGCCCGTGCACGCCGCGCGGCATCACCACGCTGCTGGCCTGGACCGACCGCCCGGTGCGCGGCGCCAGCGCGACGATCGTCGGCGTCTCCAACCACGTCGGCCGGCCGATGGCGCTGGAACTGCTGATCGCCGGTTGCACGGTGACGAGTTGCCACAAGTTCACCCCGCCCGAGGTGCTCGAGGCGGCGGTGCGCGGCGCGGACATCCTGGTCGTCGCCGTGGGCAAGCCGGCGCTGATCCCGGGGGAATGGGTCAAGCCCGGCGCGGTGGTGATCGACGTCGGCATCAACCGGCTGGACGACGGGCGCCTGGTGGGCGACGTCGGCTTCGAGGCCGCTGCGGCCCGCGCCAGCTGGATCACGCCGGTCCCCGGCGGCGTCGGCCCCATGACCGTGGCGACACTGATGCAGAACACGCTGGAAGCCGCCGAGGCCGCCGACGCGGTAGAATGAGGCGCTTCACTCCCTCCCGGGCCAGCCATGCTCCGCATCCAGGCTGAAGCACTCACGTACGACGACGTCTCGCTCGTCCCCGCGCACTCCACGGTCCTGCCCCGCGACGTCTCCCTAGCGACGCGCCTCACCCGCGACCTCCGCCTGAACCTGCCCATCGTCTCCGCGGCGATGGACACCGTGACGGAAGGACGCCTGGCCATCGCGATGGCCCAGCTGGGCGGCATCGGCATCGTGCACAAGAACATGTCGATCGAACG
>CAMLHR010000286.1 GCA_946479915.1 uncultured Lysobacter sp. | reverse complement strand
AGCAGGTAGCTCAGCAGCAGGTAGTCCATGTGGCTGCGGTGGCAGGGCACGTAGACGACCTCGTGGCCGGGGGCGTTGGCGCGGACCTCGTCCAGGTGGTGGACCAGCACGCCGCGGTAGATGCGGTTCCAGACCGGGGTGAGCATGGACGACAGCGAGCGCACGACCGGGTGCGAGTAGTCGGCCGCGATTTCCCAGACGTACGCGTGCGCCTTGCGCCAGGCGTCGGTCGTGCTGCTCTTGTCGCGGCGCGCCTGCTCGACGATCGCCTCGCGCACCGGCGTGCTGGCGAGCACCTTGTCCGCGAGCAGGCGGCGCGTGGACAGGTCCGGGCCGATCACCGCCTCGCGGATGCGCCGGAAATGCGTGCGCAGCACGCGCGAGAGCTTGCGCACCGTGCGCTCGGCGTCGAGCCCCTCGTCCACGATCGTGCGCAGGCCGACCGGCGGCGCGAACTGGACCTGGGTGTCGCGCCCGTTGAGCAGGATCGCGAGCAGCCGCCGGAAGCGGCCGACGATCGCCCAGTTCTCCGAGAACAGCACCGAGAACCAGCCGGCCTGCTTGTCGGGCGCGCGGCCGACGAAGATCGAGACCGGGACGAGCTGCACGTCCAGCGCCGGGTCCTCGCGATGGGCGTCGAGCAGCCGTGCCAGGGAATCCGAATGCGTGCGGCCCGGGCCCTTGCGGGTCAGCGCCGGCGGCAGCGCGCTGGCGTTGCGCCGGGACAGCGCGACGTAGGCACGGGTCCGGCCGAGCGGATCGCCCGGCAGCGGGCGCAGCGGCGAGGGCAGCCCGGCCTGGCGGCAGGCCCGGTCGAGCACCAGCGCGTTGGACAGGCCGTAGTCCTCGAGGACGTAGCAGACCGGTCGCCCGTCGAGGTGCTGGGCGGGCGCCTCGGGGACGATGTCCAGCGAGATCCACGGCTCGAGCAGGCGGCCGAGCAGGCGCGCCCACCAAGGCCGGACGTCGCGCGCGGCCGCGCGGCGCGGGCCCGGGGGCGGCGCGTCGGGCCCGGCGGGCGCCTGCGGCTGGGCCGGCTCCGGGAACGGCAGCGATTCCTGGGGCGGCGGGGGGGTCCTGGGCATCCGGCGATTATCGCAAGGACGCTTCGGCGTCCCCGGCGCCCGCGTCCTGCGGGGGCCCCGCGTCGGCGGCAAGCGTCGCCCGCGCGTTGCGCATGCTGTCCACGGGGTACCAGCGGCCCTCCAGCCGCTCGAGCGCCAGGTCCGCGGTGATGGGGTGGCCGGCGAGCGGATAGCGGATCCGCACCACGGCGTTGTCCCCATCCCGGGACAGTTCCTCCGCCTCCAGCGCGGCCAGGCTGGCATCGAGGTCCAGGCCGTAGTCGGCCAGCGTGCGCTTGGTCGCGTCGAAGAACGGCTGCAGCTTGTCCAGGCTGCCGCCCATCCCGAGCGCGGTGAAGTCGGCCGGTTCGTCGAGGCTGGTCGCGCGGGCGGCGGCGGCGAGTCGCGCGATGGACGCGTCGGCCTTCGCGGAGTCGGCCAGCGGTGCGGCCACGGCCCAGGCGCCGAGCGCCTCCATCACCTGGGCGTAGTGCGCGCGCTCGCTGTCGCTGAAGTCGCCCTCGTTGGTGACGTACTCCACGCCGAACAGGGCGAGCGACTGCGCGGCGGCATCGAGTTCGCGCTCGGCACCCGCGAACTGCCGGTCGAAGGCTTCGCGCATCCGGGCTTCGGCGCCCTCCTCGGCGAAGGCCGACAGCAGGGGCGACAGCCGTCCGGACATCGGCAGCTCGCTCAGCGGCCAGCGGCTCACGTCGGCGCGCCAGGCGGCTTCGAGCTCCTCGTGGAGCGCGGGCGGCAGCGCGAGTTCGGCATAGCCGGCCAGGTCGCCCGCCTGGAGCCGCGCGACGAGCGCCTCCACGGTCGCGACGGGCGTGTCGGGCGCGGCCGGGGCTTCCGGCGGCGCGGCGGCATCGCGGTTGCAGCCGGCGAGGGCCGCCAATGCGAAGGCCGCCGCGGCGAGCAGCACGATGGGACGATGGGCCGCGCGCGGGCGCGGACGCGTCTGGATGGACATGGGCGCGTCTCCTTGGCGCAGGCGGGCATCGTGCCCGCCGGCGTGGGGCCGGGGCAAGCCGGCCGTCAGTGGCCCGCGGTGTCCAGCGCGGCGCCGCGCTGCCAGCCGCCGTAGGTCGGGTTCGGCAGCATCCACCAGCGTTCGCCGAACCAGCCGGCGTGGCGGTCGACCACGGCCTGGCGGCCTGCGACGGTGTCCGCCGCGGGCTCGATGAAATCGCCGAGCTGGTCGCCGACCTGCATCAGCACCCGGTATCGGGTGCCCACCAGGCGCCGGCGGCAATCCTTGGCGCTGCCGTGCTGCTCGCATCCCTCGACCACGGTGCCCAGGCCCAGGAAGGTGCCCGGGTCGGTCGGCAGGCCGAGCGCCTGAAGGTTGTCGAGGGTCGCGGCCTCGAGCGCTTCGTCGCGATTGGTGACGTAGACCAGGGTGACGCCCAGCGCGTGCGCAGCGCGCGCGAAGTCGACGACGCCCGGCACGGCGCGCGCGGCGCGCTCCTCGACCCAGGCGGCCCAGGTGTCGCCGTCGTATTCGGCGTCGTCGCGCACGAGGCGGGCCTGGTAGG
>CAMLHR010000285.1 GCA_946479915.1 uncultured Lysobacter sp. | reverse complement strand
CGGCAACGTCGCCAGGAACGCGTCGAACGCGGTAGCGCTCGCCGCCACGTGCGCGGACAGCCGGTGCGTGTCGTCCACGAGCAGCAGGCGCGCGCGCCGGGTGGCGGCCCACGCGACGACCTCGGCCGCGGGGATCAGTGCGTCGTCCCAGCCATGCACGACCGACACCGGCACGTCCGCCGCCAGCAGCGGATGGTCGGCCTGCATGCGGATCGGCGGCGCCATCAGGAACAGGCCGGCGACCGGCACCTGCAGCGACACCCGGCCGGAGATCCACGCGCCCAGACTCGAACCGGCGAGGACCAGCGGGCCGCGCGCCGCGGCGGCGCGCGCGCGGTCGAGCAGGCGTTCCACCCGGGCCGGGACGTCGCCGAGCTCGCCCATGGCGCGCTTCGCATCCAGGTCGGTGTAGTCCGGCCGCTCGCAGGTCCAGCCGTGGCGCTGCGCGACCTCGGCCAGCGCAGTGACCTTGGTGGCGTCGGGCCCGCTCTCGAAGCCGTGGGACAGGATGCAATGGCCGGGCGCGGAGACGGTCTGCATCGGTTCCAGGGCGGGCGTCGGGGGGCGCCGATGCTAGCATCCGGCGCATGCACGTCCCGCCGTGGATCACCGTCCGACCGCTGTCCTACGAGGACCGGCTCGACGCGCGCGACGCCGCTGCGATCGACCTGGTCGTCATCCACTGCACCGAACTGCCCGACCTGGCGATGGCCCGCGAGTACGGCGAGCGCATCCACCACCCGGACAGCCGCACGGGCAACTGCGGGCACTACTACGTTGACCGCGACGGCACCGTCGAACAGTGGATCTCGCCGTTGCGGGAGGCGCACCACGTGCGCGGCTTCAACCCGCGCTCGGTCGGCATCGAACTGGTGAATGCCGGGCGCTACCCGGACTGGCTGGACTCGCGGAAGCAAGCGATGTCCGAGCCCTATCCGGACCCGCAGCTCGCCGCGCTGGCCGCGCTGCTGGGCCACCTGCGCGACACGCTGCCGGCGTTGCGCTGGATCGCCGGGCACGAGGACCTGGATGTCGAGGAGGTCCCGGCCAGCGACGATCCCGCGTTGCGCGTGCGCCGCAAGCGCGACCCGGGCGTGATGTTCCCCTGGCCGCGCATCCTAGAATGCACGCCCCTGGAACGAAGGTTCGTGGCATGACCTCCCCCGTCGCCGAACTCGTCGACCTGCTTTCGCTCGAGCGCCTCGAGGACAACCTGTTCCGCGGGCAGAGCCGCGACATCGGCACCAAGTACGTCTTCGGCGGGCAGGTGCTCGGCCAGGCGCTGGCGGCCGCGCAGGCCACGCTCGACAACAGCCACCGCGACCGCGCGGCGCATTCGCTGCACGCCTATTTCCTGCGCGCCGGCGACATCGCCGCGCCGATCGTCTACCAGCTCGACCGCACGCGCGACGGCGGCAGCTTCTCGGTGCGCCGGATCACGGCGATCCAGCACGGCCAGCCGATCTTCTTCATGGCCGCCTCGTTCCACGAGCAGGAGCCCGGCGCCGAGCACCAGCTCTCCATGCCCGAGGTGCCGCAGCCGGAGGACGTCGAACCGGGCAACGCGGTGCCGCCGGAAGTGATGGCCAAGCTGCCGGAGAAGATCCAGCGCTGGCTGTCGCTGGAGGGCCCGTTCGAGTTCCGCCACGTCTATCCGCGCAACGAGCTCAAGCCGACCAAGCGCCCGCCGTTCCAGCAGTTCTGGTTCCGGCTGGGCGAACGCATCGGCGACGACCACGGCCTGCACCAGGCGATGCTGGCCTACGCCTCCGATTTCCACCTGCTCGGCACGTCCACCTGGCCGCACGGCATCAGCTACTACCAGCCGAACGTGCAGATGGCCTCGCTCGACCACGCGCTGTGGTTCCACCGCCCGTTCCGCGCGGACGAATGGCTGCTCTACGCGATGGACAGCCCGACCGCGCAGGCCTCGCGCGGCATGGCGCGCGGGATGATCTACGCGCGCGACGGCAAGCTGGTCGCGTCCACCGCGCAGGAAGGACTGGTGCGCGTCGTGCAGGACGCGGGCGCGGCCTCGCACGTGCCGGCGAAGGCCTGATGCGCCAGGTCTTCACCAGCCAGCGGCACGAGAACGTCGAGGGCGTGGCGGACCTGCTGCGCGAGCACGGCATCGAGGTGCGCATCACCCACGGGCGCTCGTACAAGGGCAACCGGCGCGGCGCGTTCAAGTACACCCAGCCCGTCCACGGCCCGCAGCCGGCGGTGTGGGTGGTGAAGTCGGAGGACCAGCCGAAGGCGCGGGCGCTGCTGCGTGAAGCGGGGTTGCTGGCCACCACCCGGCCGACCGAGGGCTTCCTCGGCGGCGGCGAGGCGCCCGGCGCGGACGCGCCCGCCCCGCCCGACCCGCAGCGCAGGGCCTGGCGGATCAAGATCGCCCTGCTGTTGGCGATCGCGGTCGTGGTGGTCCTGCAGGTCCTGAGGTGACCGGCCTACAACAGCCGCGCGGTCACAGATTCGGGGCGTGGAAGTCTTGGGGGGCATGAACACCATTTCGATCGAAGCGCTGGTCCACGACCAGTTGCCCGCCGCCGCGCGCGGCGACCAGCAGGCCTACGCGCGCATCGTCGCCGCGTGCCAGAACCCGGTCACCGCGATCGCCCTGGCGATCGTG
>CAMLHR010000284.1 GCA_946479915.1 uncultured Lysobacter sp. | reverse complement strand
GGTGCTGGTGGAGGGCGCGGGCGATGCCGCGCGCATCGTCGCGTTGCTGCCGCGCCACGGGGCGATCAAGCGCGGCGCGGCCGGCGAGCACTACCGGCAGCAGGTGATCGCGGCCAACGTCGACACGGTCCTGGTGGTGAGCGGGCTGGATGCCGACTTCAACCCGCGGCGGATCGAGCGCTACCTGCTGCTGGTCGGCGGCACAGGCGTGGCGCCCGTGGTCGTGCTGACCAAGGCCGACAAGGCGCTCGCCGAAGCCCCCGGCGCGGTGGACGCGGCCCGCGCGGCGCTCGCGGACCTGGTCGGGCAAGGGGTCCCGGTGCTCGCGCTCAACGCGAAATCCCCGGACGCGGTCGCGGCGTTGTCGCCGTGGCTGGCGCCCGGCTCGACCGCGGTGCTGGTCGGCAGCTCGGGCGCCGGGAAGTCCACGCTCACGAACACGTTGCTGGGCGTCGAGAAGATGCGCACGGGCGAGGTCCGCGCCTCCGACGAGCGCGGCCGCCACACGACCACCCACCGCGCGCTCATCCCGCTGCCATCAGGTGCGTGCCTGATCGACACGCCCGGCATGCGCGAGCTCAAGCCCACCGGCGAGGAGGACGTCGCCGACAGTTTCGCGGACATCGAGGCGCTGGCCGCGGAATGCCGCTTCCGCGACTGCGCGCACGCCAGCGAACCGGGCTGCGCCATCCGCGCGGCGGTCGCCGCAGGCACCCTCGACCCGGCCCGCGTCGCCAACTACCTCAAGCTCCGCACCGAGGTCGCCGGCGCCGCCGCCAAGCTCGCCGACCGCCGCGCCGCCCAGATGAAAAAGCGGTAGGGCGGTTCCGTGGCTGAAATGCTTTCCGGGGCAGCTGGCATGAGCGACGAGGGGGCGGTCAGGCATCACGCGGCGCTGGATGCGCGGATGGTGGATGCGGCGCGGGGGATCCGGCTGCTGACGCTGACGAGCTGGCCGGCGAGCGAGCAGGCGGCCTTCCTCGCGGATTTCGAGCGCGGGCAGCCCCGCTTGCCGCGGCACGCCTACGAGCGGCACGACTTCACGGAGCAGCGCCGCGAGCTGGCGGCCGTCGCGGAGGCCGCGGACCCGGACCATCCGCTCGGTGCGTACATCGCGGAGTCCGCGCGGAGCTGGGACACCGCCGCGCAGCTGCTCGAATCGCTGGGCACGCCGGCGGTCACCACCCATTCGATCGCGCTGTACGGGCGCCCGGACGAGGCGCTGCCCGGCGGCCCCAGCACGCGCGACGCCGCACGCCACTTCATCGCCATCGCCGACGAGCTTGACCAGGAGCTGCTCTCGCCCGCCGAGCACGTGGACATCTCGGCGACGGCGCTGCAACTCCAGCTGCAGGCCGACCTGGACTGGTTCTTCGACGGGCGCGTGATCGAGGTGGTGCTGGATCCGGACCTGATCGCCAAGGCGGCGGCGGGCGCCACCCGGATCCGGCTGCGCGCGGGCGCGGCGTACTCCGACTACGACCGCCACCAGCTCTACCACCACGAGGCGCTGGTGCACTCGCTGACGGCGCTGAACGGCCGCGAGCAGCCGGTGCTGGCGAGCCTCGCGCTGGCCTCGCCGCGCACCACCGCGACGCAGGAAGGGCTGGCGACCTTCGCCGAGCAGATCACGGGCAGCATCGACATCGAGCGCATGAAGCGGCTGAGCCTGCGCATTGACGCGGTCGCGATGGCACTGGACGGCGCCGACTTCCTCCAGGTCTTCCGCTACTTCACGGACGCCGGGCAGTCGCCGGGGGAGAGCTTCGCCTCCGCCCAGCGGGTGTTCCGCGGGGTGCCGACCACCGGCGGCGCGGCGTTCACGAAGGACGCGGTGTACCTGCGGGGCCTGCTCGGCGTCCACACGTTCTTCCGCTGGGCGCTGCGCCATCGCAAGCTGAAGCTGTGCCGGCTGCTGTTCGCGGGAAAGATGACGCTGTCCGACGTCGTGCGCTTCGAGCCGCTGTTCGGCGTCGGCGACGAGGCGCCGATCCTGCTGCCGCCTCGCTGGCTCCCCCACTGGGTCGAGCGCGCCAACGGCCTGGCCGGGATGCTCGCGTTCTCGCTGTTCGCCAACCGCATCCGGCTGGACCGGATCCTGGAAACCGGGACGGTCCTGGACCTTTAATCCACCGGGGGTCGGTAGAATCAGGGGTTCCCCCGCGTCGCCGCCCGAAATGTCCCAGCGTCCCGAAAACGATCCGCCCCCGAAGGAAGACCTGAAGCAGGCCGCGCTGGACTACCACCGGCTCGATCCCCCGGGAAAGATCAAGGTCCTCCCCACCAAGGCCCTGGTGACCCAGCGCGACCTGGCGCTGGCCTATTCGCCGGGCGTGGCCTACGCGTGCGAGGCGATCGTCGCCGACCCCAACGAGGCCAGCCGGGTCACCGCGCGCGGCAACCTGGTGGCCGTGATCACCAACGGCACCGCGGTGCTCGGGCTGGGCGACATCGGCCCGCTCGCCGGGAAGCCGGTGATGGAGGGCAAGGGCGTCCTGTTCCGCAAGTTCGCCGGCATCGACGTGTTCGACATCGAGCTCGCCGAGCGCGACCCCGACAGGCTGGTGGACATCATCGCGGCGATGGAGCCGACCTTCGGCGGCATCAACCTCGAGGACATCAAGGCGCCGGAGTGCTTCATCGTCG
>CAMLHR010000283.1 GCA_946479915.1 uncultured Lysobacter sp. | reverse complement strand
CCAGGTGCTGCAAGGCGCAGCCGCCGCAGGTGCCAAAATGCACGCACTTCGGGGGGACGCGCCGGGGCGAGGCGTCGAGCACCTCCACCACCTGCGCCTCGTCGAAGTGGCGCGAGCGCCGGGTCTGGCGCGCGAGCACGCGTTCGCCGGGCAGCGCGCCCGAGACGAACACGGTCTTGCCCGCAGCCGGATGGCCGTCGGGACGACGGGCGACGCCGCGCCCGTCGTGGCTCAGGTCCAGGATGTCGGCGACGAAGGGCGCCTGGTCGATGCGCGCCAACTACTTCTGCCGCCAGCCGCCGCCCGAGTCCTGGTACCACCAGCCGTTGCGCGCGCTGGCGATCCACTGCTGCGCGAACACCGTGCGGATCTGCGACTCCCACTCGGGGTGGCCGTTGGCGACGGCGACCTCGCGGTACACCGCGCGCCGGTCCCGGTTGTCGTCGGCGACCGCCTGGTTGACGCTCACGCGCTCTCGCAGGTCAAGCTTCGCGGCGTCGCGCACCACGACCAGGCCGTCGCTGGTGAAGCCGAGCGCGCCGGAATCGAAGTGCGGGCGCAGCGTGGCGAAGCGCGACTCCATCTTCGACTTCAGCGCCTGGATGGCGGGCGTCTCGATGGTGATGTCCGGCCTGGACTGCGCATGGGCCGGCGCGATGCCCAGCAGCATCCACGGGTCGAACCGCAGCGGCGCGGACTGCAGCGCCATGCCGCCACCGGAGGCATCGTCGTCCCGCGCGGCCGGGTCGGCGATCACGTCCTCGACGAACTCGCGCGCGGCCTCGCGCGCCTCGGCGGCGGGGAAGTACACGTTGATGGTGACGCAGGCGCTCACCAGCAGCGCCGCGGCGAACGGGATTCCGATCCAGCTTTTCATGCTCGAGGCCTTCATGGTGGGGCTCCTCATCATTGGACCATGGCTCACTGAAACACGGGCTTGACGTCCCCACCCGCGACGGCCGCCAGGCGCTCGACGAGCACCGGCCAGTCGACCAGGCGGTTGTGGCCGATCACCGTCAGCCGGGGCAGCCCGGCGCCGGCGACGATAGTAAAGGTGTTGCCTCCTGAACGCAGGCCGCCCATCTCGCAGACCGTGTTGCGCAGGCGGCAGCTGATGCCGATGCGGCTGTAGCCGAAGTCGTCGAACAGCCCGATCAGGCGCCCCTGGAGACTGCTGGCGAAGGACGCGTCGCCGACGCTGGAGATGTTCTGCACCGCGCGCTGGCTGATGCGCTGCGGCACGCCCGGCGTGGGATCGGTGACCAGCCGCGCGTCGAACGCGACCGGCTGCCAGTCCACCAGCCGCAGGTCCCCGATGCGGCCGTCCAGGCGGCCGGTGATGCTGCCGAACTCGAGCACCTCGGTCAGCGCGAGCATGTCGATGTCGTCCAGGCGCAGGTCGGCCGTGAGCGTCGGCGCGCTGCCGAACGGGCGCTCCATCGCGAGCCCGGAGGCGCGCACCGTGCCCTCGAACAGGTCCATCACCAGGTCGCCGTCGAACTCGAGCCGGTCGTTCGCGTAGCGCGCCTCGGGGATGACGCCGCTGAGCGTGCCGCGGAACGCCGGCCAGCCGACCGCCTCGGACAGGCGCGCGATGTCCATGTCGTCCACGGCGAGGCCGAAGCGCAGCGACATCGGCTTGCCGCCGCCCGGCGGCGCGAGCGCGAAGTGGGAAAGGTGCAGCGCACCGCCGAGCATCGGCACCGTCGTGGCCTCGCGCAGGCGCAACGTGCCGTCGCTGCTCTCCAGCGGCAGGGCCGCGGCGCCGAAGTCCAGGCCGTACAGCGCACCGCCCGACCACGCGAGCGATCCCGCCTGCGCCGTCGCGCCGTCGGTGAAGCGCAGGTCGCCGGTGAGCGCATCGAAGCGGAAGCGGTCGCCGGGGTCGGCGAGGTCCACGCCATGCAATTGCACGCGCGCGTCCTGCAACACACCGCCCGCGATGCGCACGTGGGCATCCAGCGCACCCTCGATGGCGAGGTCGGCCAGGCCGGCCAGGCCGAGCCAGCCGGAGAGGTAGCGGCCGGCGAGCGGCGACGCGTCCGCGCTGCGCACCCGCACGTCCAGCGCATCGAGCGTCGCGTCCGGCCCGATCGCCAGGCTGCCCTCCGCGACGAGCGTGCCGGGGTCGTTCCAGGCGAACCGCGGGATCGTCCAGCCGCCCGTGCCGCCCCGCGCCTGGACGGCGACCTCCACCGGGGCCTCCAGCGCGATGTACGCGTTGCCGGCGAGGAATTCGCCGCCGGACAGCGTGCCGTCCACGACCACGACGGTGTCCGCGCCGACCTTGCGGTAGTCGAGCGCGAAGCGGCCGCCCAGGCCCAGCCCGGCGATGCTGCCGTCGGGCGTGTCGAAGGCGACGTCGGCGAGCGCCAGGTCGCCCTCGACCTGCAGCGGGCCTTCGCCCGCGCGCAACTGCAGCCGCGCGTCCAGCCGTCCGTCCTGGAGTTGCGGTGCCGACCACGCCTGCGCGACGAGCGCCTGCGCCCACGCAACCGGGACCGCGGTGAGGTCGATCGCGGTCAGGTCGGGCGCCGCCGCGCGGCGGTCGATGGCGATGCGGGTCGGTCCGCGCGCCAGCACCGCCTGCGTGCGCTCCGGCCCGAGGTCCACGGCCAGGCGCGCCGGCGCGCCGCCGGCCACGCGCCCA
>CAMLHR010000282.1 GCA_946479915.1 uncultured Lysobacter sp. | reverse complement strand
CGGCGAGGACGACGCACCGAACCCGCGCCACGACGCGCTGGAGGCCTGGGCACGCGCGCGGTTCCCGATGGCGGGCCCGGCCGGGTACCGCTGGTCCGGCGTCGTCGTCGAGTCCGACGACGGGCTCGCCTGCATCGGCCACGCGCCCGGCCCGCGCGACAACGTGTTCGTCGCGACCGGCGGTTCGGGCAACGGCCTCACCCACGGGACGCTGGCCGGGCTGGTGCTCCCGGAACTGGTCGCCGGGCGCGAATCGCCGTTCGAGGCCCTGTACGACCCGGCGCGCGCGGCGATGCGCTGAGCCCGGCTGGTACGCTTCGGCGTTCACGACCGCCGGAAGCGAAGCGATGCGCGCCACCTCCCTTGCCTGCCTGTGCCTGGCCCTCTCCGCAGCCCTGCCCGTTGCCGCCCAGGCACCGGTCGAAGGCCCCGACCTGCACCAGATCATGGCCGACCCGGAATGGATCGGGCCGCCGGTCGAGGGCGCCTGGTGGTCATGGGACGGCACGCGCGCCTACTACGAGCTCGAGCGTCCGGGCAGCGACGTGCGCGACATCTGGATGCAGCCCGTTGCCGGCGGCGCCGCGGTCCGGCTCGATGGCGCCGCGCGCGCGACGATCGACGGCGAGTCGCCCGTGTACGACGCCACGCGCTCGCGCATGGCGTTCTCGCGCAACGGCGACATCTTCGTGCGCGACCTGCGCAACGGCGCGCTCGAGCAGCTGACGCGCACCGACGCCTTCGAGTCGCGCCCGCAATGGGCCACCGACGGCGACCTGGTCTGGCGCGCCGGCAACACCTGGTTCCACTGGACCGCCGCGGCCGGGACGCGCCAGGCGTCGAACGTGCAGGCGGGCAAGGACCCGGCCGCGCCGCCCGAGGCGGACGACCTGCGCGAGCGGCAGATGCGCATGTTCGAGACCCTGCGCGAGGACCGCGCCAGGCGCGAGGCCGCGCGCGAGCAGCACGAGGCCTGGCGCGAAGCCGACCCGACCCGCGCGCCCGCGCCCGTGTACCTGGGCGAGGACGTCCAGGTGGTGGACAGCGCGCTGTCGCCCGATGCGCGCTGGCTGCTCGTGGTCACCGAGCCCGCCCAGGGCGAGGCGGGCCAGGCCGGGCAGATGCCGAAGTACGTGACCGAATCGGGCTACGAGGAATTCGAGGAAGTCCGCACGCGCGTCGGCCGCAACGCGCCGTTGCCGCACGCGCTGTGGCTGGTGGACGTCGAGGCGGCAACCGTGCGCCCGCTGTCGTTCGACGCGCTGCCCGGCGTGGACGCCGACCCGCTGGCGGTGCTGCGCAGCAAGGCCGGCCAGGATCCGCTGGACGGCGCGCGCGCGGTGCGCGTGGAGACCGACGGCGACGGCACCGGCCCGGCGATCCACTGGTCCGGCGACAGCCGCGAGGTCGCGGTGCTGCTGCGCGCCGTGGACAACAAGGACCGCTGGATCGCCGGCGTGGACGTCGCCGACGCGACGCTGCACGTGCGCCACCGCCTCACCGATCCGGCGTGGATCAGCTGGAGCTTCAACGACTTCGGCTGGACCCCCGACGGCGCGTTGTGGCTGCTGTCCGAGGAGAGCGGGCATTCGCACCTGTACCTGGCCGAGCGCGGCGGCGCGCCGCGCGCGCTGACCTCCGGTGCGTGGGAGGCCTCCATGCCCGTGCCGATGCCGGACGGCGGGGGCTTCTACTTCGTGTGCAACCGCGACTGGCCCGGCGACTACGAGGTGTGCGCGGTGGACCGTCGCGGCCGCGGCGTGCGCGAGGTCACCGCGCTCGACGGCGTGGAGAGCTTCGAGCTCTCGCCCGACGGCAGTCGCCTGCTGGTGCGCCACTCCGACAGCTACCTGCCGCCGCAGCTCGCCGTCGTCGGCGTGGACGGCTCGGGGCTGGTCCAGTTGACCGACACCCGCACCGCCGCGTTCAAGGCGATCGACTGGGTGCAGCCGAGGATCGTGCAGGTGCCGTCCAAGCACGGCGCCGGCACGATCTGGGGCAAGTTCTACGCGCCGCAGGTGATGACGCCCGGGCGCGAGTATCCGATCGTGCTGTTCGTGCACGGCGCCGGCTACCTGCAGAACGTGCACGACCGCTGGCCGGTGTACTTCCGCGAGCAGATGTTCCACGACCTGCTCGTGCGCCATGGCTACATCGTGCTCGACCTCGATTACCGCGCGTCCGAGGGCTACGGCCGCGACTGGCGCACCGCGATCTACCGCGGCATGGGCACGCCGGAACTCGAGGACTACCTCGACGGCCTGGACTGGCTGGTCGCGCGCCACCAGGGCGACCGCGACCGCGTGGGCATCTACGGCGGCAGCTACGGCGGCTTCATGACCTTCATGGCGCTGTTCAAGGAACCCGGCACCTTCACGGCCGGCGCGGCGCTGCGACCGGTCTCCGACTGGAGCCAGTACAACCACGAGTACACCTCCAACATCCTCAACACGCCGGTCGTGGATCCCGAGGCCTACCTGCGCTCGTCCCCGATCGAGTTCGCCGAGGGCCTGCAGGACGAATTGCTGATCGCGCACGGGATGCTCGACGACAACGTGTTCTACAAGGACTCGGTGATGCTGGCCCAGCGCCTGATCGAGCTGCGCAAGGACGGCTGGGAACTGGCCTCCTATCCGCTCGAGCGCCACGCGTTCGTGCACCCCGACAGCTGGTACG
>CAMLHR010000281.1 GCA_946479915.1 uncultured Lysobacter sp. | reverse complement strand
AGGTCTTCGCGGTGAGCGCGCTGGGATAGCCGACGACCTGCTTGTGCACCGCATTCAGCGCGTGGGTGACCGCGCGGCGGCAGGCATCGCCGGCCGCCCAGCTCTTGCGCGGGCCGGTGTTCGGCGCGTGGCGGTAGGTGCGCAGCACGCCGTTGTCGATCCAGCTGTGCGACACGGCGGTGACCACCTCGTCCTTTCCGCCGCCGAGCATCGCGGTCGCCACGGCCGTCGAGGCGAGGCGGACCAGGATCACGTGGTCCAGGCCGACGCGGTTGAACGAGTTCTGCAGCGCGTACACGCCCTGGATCTCGTGCGCCTTGATCGCCCAGCCCAGCACGTCGCGCACGGTCGGCGCCCGGTCCCCGGCCGCCTCGGCCTGGCGACCCTGCCAGTCGGCGACCGCGAGGATCGCGCCGAGGTTGTCGGACGGATGGCCCCACTCCGCCGCCAGCCAGGTGTCGTTGAAGTCGAGCCAGCGCACGAGCGTGCCGATGTTGAAGGCGGCCTGCACCGGGTCGAGCTCGAACGAGGTGCCGGGCACGCGCGCGCCGCCGGGCAGTTCCGCGCCGGGGACGATCGGGCCGAGGTGGTTCACGCAGCCGGGGAACTTCATCGCCAGCATCGCGCAGGCCAGCGAGTCCAGCAGCATGTAGCGCGCGGTGTCGTAGGCCTCCTTCGAGTCGATCCGCTGGTCGATGACGTAGTCGGCGATGTCGACCATCGGCTGGTCGGGCGCGGGACGCGCGGCGGATCGGATGTCGTGGTGGCTCATGGGCGGGCGCTCTCGGCGGGGGAAAGCCCGCTATTTTGCCAGAGCGCCGCACCGCGGCCGGTGCCCGCTATGCTGTGGCGAACGCCGCCGAGGGGACGACCATGCAACGTCTCGTGCCTGCCCTCATGACCCTGCTGGTGCTGTCGCTGGCCGGCGCCCTGCCCGCCGCCAATGCGCGGGCGGCCGAAGCCGCCACGATCCAGGAGTGGGACGTGCCCTGGCCCGACACGCGGCCGCGCGATCCCTCGGTCGCCCCGGACGGCCGGATCTGGTTCGTCGGCCAGCAGGGCAACTACCTGGCGGTGTTCGATCCCGGCGACGGCACCTTCGAGCGCCACGACCTGCCCGCCGGCACCGCGCCGCACACGGTGGTCGTGGACGCCGACGGGTTCCCGTGGATCGCGGGGAACGGCAACGGCACGATCCTGCGCTTCGACCCGGCGACCGGCGCGTTCGACACACACGCGGTGCCGGAGACCGAAGGCGTCGCGCGGCACGACCCGCACACGTTCGCGTTCGACGCCGACGGCGCGCTGTGGTTCACGATGCAGCGCGGCAACGCGATCGGGCGGCTCGACCCGGGCACCGGCGAGATCCGCATCGCGCGCGTCCCGACCGACGACGCCCTGCCCTACGGCATCCTCGTCGCCGGCGACGGACATCCGTGGGCCGTGCTGCTCGGCACGAACAAGCTGGCCACCGTGGACCCGGACACGCTCGAGGTGACGGAAATCGAACTGCCGCGCACGCAGGCGCGTCCACGGCGCATCGCGCTGACCCCCGACGGCCGCATCTGGTACGGCGACTTCGCCCGGGGCTGGATCGGCGCGTACGACGCCGCGTCGGGCGGCTTCGACGAATGGCAACTGCCTTCCGGGCGCTCCGGCCCGTACGCGATGGCCAGCGACGCGGACGGTCGCCTCTGGGTCGTGGAGACCTACCCGAAGCCGAACCTGCTGCAGGGCCTGGACCCGACCACGGGGACCTTCCTCCCCGCCACGCCGGTGCCGAGCGGCGGCGGTTCGGTGCGGCACATGGTCTACGACCCGGCCACCGACAGCCTGTGGTTCGGCACCGACGCGAACACGCTCGGGCGCGCGCGATTGCCATGACGCCAGCCGGATGACCGCGGCCTATCCGCGGCTGCTCGCGCCGCTCGACCTGGGGTTCACCACGCTGCGCAACCGCGTGCTGATGGGCTCGATGCACACCGGCCTGGAGGATCGCGCGCGCGACTTCCCGAAGCTGGCCGCGTACCTCGCCGAGCGCGCCGCCGGTGGCGTCGGGCTCGTCGTCACCGGCGGCTTCTCGCCCAACCTCGCGGGCTGGCTCAAGCCGTTCGCGGGGCGCGTCTCCATGCCCTGGCACGTGCGCCGGCACCGGCTGGTCACCGACGCGGTCCACGCGCACGGCGCGAAGGCCTGCCTGCAGCTGCTGCATGCGGGTCGCTACGCCTACCACCCCCGGTCGGTGGCGCCGTCGGCGCTGAAGTCGCCCATCACGCCGTTCAGGCCGCGCGCCCTGTCCGCGCGGGCGATCGACCGGCAGGTCGCCGCGTACGCCCGCGCCGCGGTCCTCGCCCGCGAGGCCGGCTACGACGGCGTCGAGGTGATGGGCTCGGAGGGCTACCTCATCAACCAGTTCACCGCGCCGCGCACCAACAAGCGCGACGACGCCTGGGGCGGCAGTGCGGAAAAGCGCATGCGCTTCGCTGTGGAGACCGTGCGCCGGGTGCGCGAGGCCTGCGGCCCGGACTTCATCCTCATCTACCGGCTCTCGCTGCTGGACCTGGTCGAGGACGGCAATGCCTGGGACGAGATCGTGGCCCAGGCGCGCGCGGTCGAGGCGGCCGGCGCGACGATCATCAACTCCGGCATCGGCTGGCACGAGGCGCGGGTGCCGACCATCGCTACCTCGGTGC
>CAMLHR010000280.1 GCA_946479915.1 uncultured Lysobacter sp. | reverse complement strand
CAGGGCCAGGTGGTGCTCGACGCCTGCGGGCTCGTCGGCCAGGTCATCGACGTGACCGCCAACCACAGCACGGCCCTGCTGCTGACCGATCCCGACCATGCGGTGCCGGTGGCGACCGCGCGCAACGGCGTGCGCCTGGTGGTGTACGGCACCGGCGGCTCGCTGCTCAGCGCGACCAACATCCCGCGATCCGCGGACATCCAGGTCGGTGACGTGCTGGTGACGTCGGGGCTGGGCGAGCGCTTCCCCGCGGGGTTCCGCGTGGGGCAGATCGTCGCGCTGCGCCCGGACGACAGCCGTGCGTTCCTGATCGGCGACGTGCTCCCGGCCGCGCAGCTCGACCGCGGGCGCGACGTGCTGCTGCTGCGCGCCGCGCCCGCGGCGCGCCCGCCTGCAGTGCCCACGCCCGCGGAACCCACGCCTGCGGAGCCGGCGCCATGAGCCGCGCCCATCGCGCCTGGGTCATGCCCGCCAGCATCGCGCTGGCGCTGGTGCTGGGCCTGTTGCCGCTGCCGCAGGTGCTGCAGCCGTTGCGCCCGTACTGGCTGGCGCTGGTGGTCGCCTACTGGGTGCTCGAGGCGCCGGAGAAGGCGGGCCTCGGCATGGCGTTCCTCACCGGCCTGCTCGCCGACCTCGCGTTCGGCAGCCTGCTGGGCGAACAGGCCCTGCGCCTGGTCGTGATGAGCTTCATCCTGCAGCGCTTCCGCGCGCGGCTGCGGTTCTTCCCGGTCTCGCAGCAGGCGCTCGCGCTCGGCGCGCTGCTGGTCAACGACCGCGTGATCGCGACCGCGCTGCACCTGGCGCTCGGCGTGCACCCGGTGCCGTGGAGCTACTGGCTGGCGCCGCTGGTCGGCATGCTGCTGTGGGGCCCGGTGTACGTCGCGCTCGACGCGATGCGCATGGGCGCCTGGCGCCGCCGCTGACGGGCCGCCATGCGCCGCCGACTGCTCAAGAATCCCGCCGCAGAGGCCGACCAGTTCCGCCGCCGCGCGCTGCTGTCGTTCTCCGGCGTGGTGGTGGCGGTGATTGCCCTCGCGCTCTGGTACTTCAAGCTGCAGGTGGTCGACTACACCGCGTACGCGACCCTCTCGCAGGAGAACCGGATCAAGCAGAAGCCGGTGGTGCCCGGCCGCGGCCTGGTCTACGACCGCGACGGCCGCGTGCTGGCCGACAACGTGCCGGCGTTCCGGCTGGAGGTGGTGCCGGAGGAGGCGGGCGACCCGGCCACGTGGCTGCCGGCGCTGCGCCGCATCGTGTCCATCGCGCCCGACGACCTGGCCAGGTTCCACGAGGTGCGCCGCGTGACCCGCGGCTTCCGCCCCGTGGTGCTCAACCCCCGGGTGGACGAGGCCCAGGCCGCGCGCTTCGCGGTGGAACGCTGGCGCTATCCGGGCGTGGAACTGGTGGCCTACCTCAATCGCCGCTACCGCTACAACGAACTGTTCGCCCACGTCATCGGCTACGTCGGTCGCGTGGACGAGGACGACGCCGAGGCGCTCGGCCCGCTCGCGTCCGTCTTCAGCCATTCCGGCAAGACCGGCCTGGAGCGCTACTACGAGGACCTGCTGCGCGGCGATCCCGGGCAGCAGAAGGTGGAGACGAACGTCGAGGGACGCGCGCTGCGCACCGTCGGCAGCGAACCGGCCACGCCCGGCGCCGACCTGCGGCTGTCGATCGACCTCGAGCTGCAGCAGGCGATGGTCACGGCGTTCGGCACGCAGGACGGATCCGCGGTGGCCGTGGACCCGCGCACCGGGCAGGTGCTGGCGATGGTCAGCCTGCCGTCCTACGACCCCAACCTGTTCGTCAACGGCATCTCGCACCGCGACTACAACGCGCTGCTGGAGAACCCGTCGCGGCCGCTGTTCAACCGCAACGTGCTCGGCGGCGGCCCGCCCGGCTCGACGGTCAAGCCGATGGTGGCGCTCGCCGGCCTGGACAGCGGCCTGCGCGAACCGGAAGACAAGACGCTGTCCACCGGCGAGTTCTTCCTGCCGGGCGTCAGCCGCGGGTACCGCGATTCGCATGCGGGCGGCCATGGCTGGGTGAACCTGCAGGAATCGATCGCGCAGTCGGTCAACACGTACTACTACAAGCTCGCGCTGGAAATGGGCATCGAGCAGTTCGCCGAGTACATGCACCGCTACGGGTTCGGCGAGCCCAGCGGCATCGACCTGGTGGGCGAGACGACCGGCGCGGTGCCGTCGATCGAGTACAAGCGCACCATCAGCAGCGAGCCCTGGTATCCGGGCGAGACGGTGATCGCCGGCATCGGGCAGGGCTACTGGATCGCCACCGCGCTGCAACTGGTGCGCGCCACCGCGGCGATCGCCAACGGCGGCACGCTGCATCCGCTGCGGCTGGCCGAGGCCAAGCGCGTGGGCTACCAGGGACCCTGGACGCCGCTGCCGCTCGCGCCGGCGCCGCGCATCACCGACGACCCCGCCCACCTGCGCGCGGTGCAGGAAGGCATGATCGCGACGGTCAACGGCCCCCGGGGCACGGCGCGCGCGATCGGTGTCGGCGCGCCCTACCTGATCGCCGGCAAGACCGGCACGGCGCAGCGGTCCAGCCGGCGCGGCAGCGAGAGCGTGGACCCGCACGAGCTGCCCTACGACCAGCGCCACACGGCGCTGTTCGCGGCCTTCTTCGCGACCTTGGCCGGCGCTTTCTTCGGCGCGGCCTTGACGGGGG
>CAMLHR010000279.1 GCA_946479915.1 uncultured Lysobacter sp. | reverse complement strand
AGCGTGCCGTCGAGCGTCATCATGATCGCGGAGACGAACAGGGCCGGGAAGGCGAGGAGGCCGAGGATCGTCGCCATGAAGATGCCCCAGACCGAGAGCGGCATGCGCATCAGCGTCATGCCGCGGCAGCGCGCCTGCAGCACCGTCGTCACGTAGTTGAGGCCGCCCATCGTGAAGGCGACGATGAAGATGCCGAGCGACACCAGCATCAGGATGATGCCCCAGCCCGCGCCGGGCGTCCCCGGCAATACGGCCTGAGGCGGGTAGAGCGTCCAGCCCGCGCCGGTCGGACCGCCCGGCACGAAGAAGCTCGCGAGCAGCACGATGACCGCGAGGAGGTAGACCCAGAAGCTCAGCATGTTCATGTACGGGAACACCATGTCCCGCGCGCCGCACATGAGCGGGATCAGGTAATTGCCGAAGCCGCCGAGGAACAGGGCGGTCAGCAGGTAGATCACCATGATCATCCCGTGCATCGTGATGAACTGGTAGTAACGATTCGGGTCCACGAAGTGGAACTGGTCCGGGAAGCCGAGCTGCAGGCGCATCAGCGCCGACAGCACGAGCGCCACGAGCCCGACGAAGATCGCGACGATGGCGTACTGGATGGCGATGACCTTGTGGTCCTGGCTCCAGATGTACTTTTCGATGAACGTGTGCGGATCGTGGATGGGAGCATCACGGTCCGCGATTGCGACGTAAGCCATCAGTCGTCCCTCCCGTCCGCCATCGCCGTGCGCGCGGGCTCCGTGTCGAGCGTGTTGATGTAGGCGACGACGTCGTTGATGGAGCGCTCGTCCTTGAGCGAGTCCGCCATCGTCGCCATCTGCCAGCCGTAGTAGTCGGCATCGTGCGAGCCGCGGATGCCGTGCTGGAAGTTCTGCAGCTGCCGCACCAGGTACCAGTCCGACATGTCGGCGAGCCGCGGCGCGTTCAGGGCCCAGACGCCCTCGCCCTGGCGGCCGTGGCAGTTGCCGCAGGTCACGTACAGGCGGCGGCCGCGGTCGACGTTCCCGGTCACGCTGGCCTCGCCCTCGTGCCCCTGCAGCGACTCGACGTACGCGGAGAGGTTACGGATGGCCGCGTCGTCGGGGAGCATGGACGCGAAGGCGCGCATCTGCGCGCCGTAGACGTCCGACTCGTGTGCACCGCGCCGTCCCTCGCGGAACGCGTGGAGCTGCCGCGCGACGTACCAGGCATCCTGCCCCGCGAGCCGCGGCGCGTTGAGGGCCGGGTTGCCCTCGCCGGCGGGCCCGTGGCAGGCGGTGCACACCGCGTACTGGCCCGCGCCGGCCGCCGCGTCCGCTTTCGCGAGCGCCTGCGTCTGGCTGAAGGTCGGCAGTGCGGCGAGCCAGGTGTCGAATTCGTCGCGCGGCGTGACGACGACGCGCCCGCGCATCGCGAAGTGCCCGACGCCGCAGAGTTCCTCGCACAGGATCTCGTACGAGCCGGGCACCGTGGGCGTCAGCCACATGTGCGTGACCATGCCGGGGACGAGGTCCATCTTCACGCGGAACTGCGTGACCGTGAAGTTGTGCAGCACGTCCTTCGAGCGCAGCAGGACCTTGACCGGCTGGTCGACGGGCAGGCGCAGCTCCGGGCTCGCGACCAGCACGTCGTCCCCGCCCGCCGGATCCTCGGGATCGAGCCCGAACGGGTTGTCCGGCGAGACGAGGGCGGCGTCGCTGTGGCCGAGCGCACCGTCCGCGCCGGGGAACCGGTAGGACCAGTGCCACTGCTGCCCGACGGCCTCGACGATGGCCGCGTCTTCCGGCACCTGCACGAACTGGCCCCAGACGAAGAGGCCGGGTGCCAGCATCGCCGCCACGCCGATAGAGGTCACGATCGTGAGCCACCATTCCAGCTTCTTGTTCTCGGGATCGTAGGTGGCCTTCTGCCCGCCGCGGTGGCGGTACTTCCAGACGACCCAGGCGAGGAAGAGGTTGACGAGGATGAAGACGATGCCGGTGACCCAGAAGGTCAGCACCACGGTGTCGTCCATGGTGGTCCAGTTCGACGCGATGGGCGTGAACCACCAGGGACTCGCGAAATGGAAGATCAGGGACCCGATGACGAGGAGGACCAGGACTACTGCGATCGCCATCGAGATCCCCCTCTTTTAAGCGCGCACCCGATCGCCGGATGTCCGCCGCCGCCTGACGGCCGTGAACGGGTTGACGAAATGGCTGTCGAGCCCCGCGAACTCCGCCTCGGGATGGCGCCTCGACATCATGTGCCGCACGACGGACTCCTGGTCGCGCCGCGCGTAGATCAGTATCAGGAACCTGCCGGCCTCGATGTCGTCGTGGAAGCGCTCCAGCTTCTTGTTCTCCTTCTCGACGCCGATCAGCCCGCCCTCCCAGGCCCCGAACAGCGTCGCGACGCCGCAGAGCGCGACGTAGACGAACCAGGGGATGTTCTCGAAGGGTCCGAACTGGTCGAGGAGGATGCAGCCGACGACGCCGGCGAACAGGCCGATCGCGGCGCCGAGGAATCCCTCGCGGATGAAGTCAAGGGTCTCGAGGTAGTTGCCGGCGTGGATGTGGCGCTTCTTGAGGCCCGATTCGTCCTTCGCGATCACATGGACGAAGAAATCGTCGAGGCCCACGTCGTGCAGGTCATCGGCGATCCGGGAGGTGCTGTCGAGCTCGGGCGCGACGTAGTAGAGACACTTCATCCCTGGCCCCCGCAGAATCC
>CAMLHR010000278.1 GCA_946479915.1 uncultured Lysobacter sp. | reverse complement strand
GAGATGACCCGGTCCTCCACGTGCCCCGCGCCGTCGCCCGCGAACACCAGCGGGTTGTCGGTGACCGCGTTGAGCTCGATCTCGAACACGCGCACGGCCTGCGCCACGGCATCGCGCACCGCACCGTGCACCTGTGGCACGCAACGCAGCGAGTAGCTGTCCTGCGGCTGGTGCTTCTTGCCACCGCGGAACGGGCGCACGCGTTCGTAGAACCTGCCGCGCCCATGCCGCTGGTCCGCCGGCACCCAGTCCCAGGCGATGTCGAACATGCGGCGCGCGCCGCCGGCGTCGTCCCAGCTCCCCGGCGACCACGGCCGGAACCGCGGCACCAGGTGGTAGGCGATGCCGGCCAGGGTCGAACCGGCCAGCAACGCACGCAAGTGGCTGGCGACGTGCACCTGGCCCGGATGCGGGCGCAGCGCGTGGACCTTGTCCTCGAACGCGCCCAGGCGCCCCGCGAACGCGTCGATCGTCATCGCCGCGGCCAGGTCCGCGGTGTCGAGCAGGTCCTCGAGCTGCTGCAGCGCCAGCACGCCGCAGGCGAGCATCTGCGCCGTGCCGTTGTTGAGCGCCAGGCCTTCCTTGTAGGTCAGCGACACCGGCGACAGCCCGGCGCGGCGCAGCGCCTCGTCGCCGTGCAGCCGCTCGCCGTCGAACCAGGCCTCGCCGCCGCCGAGCAGCACGATGGCCAGGTGCGACAGCGGCGCCAGGTCGCCCGAGGCGCCCACGGACCCGAGCTGGGGCACGACCGGCACGACGCCCGCGTTGAGCAGCGCCGCCAGCGCCTGCAGCGTCTGCACCCGGATCCCCGAGTGCCCGCGCAGCAGCGTGTTGAGGCGGATGCACAGCATCGCGCGCACGACCTCCGGCGCGAACGGCTCGCCGACGCACACGGCATGGGTGACGATCAGGTTGTGCTGCAGTTCCTCGTGCAGCGCGCGCGGGGCGCCGGCGGCTTCCAGCGCCGGCTCGCGCAGCGGGTGCCCGCCCAGCAGCTTGTCTGCGTTGCTGCCGAAGCCGGTGGACACGCCGTAGATGGGTTCCTCGCGGCGCACCTGCTCGGCGAGGAAGTCGGCCGCGCGGGCGACCGCCTCCAGGGCCGTCGCATCGAGTTCGACCGTGGCGCCGCGCGCCACGGCGACCAGCTGGTGGCGCGTCAGCGACCGGCCGTCGAGCTGGATCGACTTCATGCCGCGCGCCCGCGCAGGCGTTCGACCAGGGCCGCGTCCGCCACCTCGAACTGCTCGCCGCTGCGCAGGTCCTTGACGGACACCACGCCGCGCGCGGCCTCGTCGCCGCCGCGCATCACGACGAAGCGGACGCCCGCCTTGTCCGCGTACTGCAGTTGCTTCCCCAGCTTGCGCGGCTCCAGCCGCGTCTCCACGTTCAGGCCGGCATCACGCAGCCGTTCCGACAGCGCCAGCGCATGCGCCAGGCCATCGTCGTCGAGCAGCGCGACCAGCACGTCCACCAGCCCGGTGTCGCGACCCGCGAGCAGGCCCGCCTCGCGGAGCTGGAAGAACAGGCGCGTCAGGCCGATGGAGATGCCGACGCCCGGCAGTTTCGACTTCGTGTAATGCCCTGCCAGGTCGTCGTAGCGCCCGCCCGAGCAGATCGACCCGATCTCCGGGTGCGCGTCGAGCGTCGTCTCGTAGACGATGCCCGTGTAGTAGTCCAGGCCGCGGGCGATGGACAGGTTCAACGCGTAGCGCGATTCGGGGACGCCCATGGCCTTCAGCTGCGCGAGCACCGCGCGCAGGTCCTCGCGGCCTGCCTCCAGCGTCGGCGTGCCCGGTCCCAGCGCGTCGAGCCTGGCCAGCGCGTCGTCGTGGCCCGTCGAGCGCACCTGCGAGAACGCCATCAGGCGGTCCACCGCGGCGGCATCGAGCCCGAAGTCGCCGCCGGCGAGCGTCGCCCGCACCGCGTCGGCGCCGCGCTTGTCGAGCTTGTCGAGTTCGCGCAGGACCGCGGCCTGGCGCCCGCCGTCGGCGATGCCCAGGCCTTCCAGGAAGCCCCGCAGCAGCTTGCGGTGGTTCAGCGAGATCGTGAACTCGCCGATGGCCAGCGCCTCGAACACGGCATTGATGACCGCCGGGATCTCGGCGTCATGGCGGATCGAGAGCGCGTCCTTGCCGACCACGTCGATGTCGCACTGGTAGAACTCGCGGAACCGGCCCCGCTGGGCGCGCTCGCCGCGGTACACGCGCTGCATCTGGTAGCGCCGGAACGGGAACGCCAGGTCGTGCTCGTGCTCGGCCACGTAGCGGGCCAGCGGCACCGTGAGGTCGAAGCGCAGGGCCAGCTCGGGACGCGCATCGCCCTCGCCCGCCGCGGCCTTCTCCAGCGCGCCGGTGGACTGGACGAAGTAGACCTGGCGCTCGGTGTCGCCGCCGGTCTTGGTCAGCAGCACCTCGGACAGCTCGAACACCGGGGTCTCGACCGGGAGGAAGCCGTAGCGCTCGAAGGTCGACCGGATGGCGTCGAGCATGCGCTGGAAGGCAGCCTGGTCGCGGGGCAGCAGCTCCATGACCCCGGGCGGCGTGCGTGGCTTGATCAAGGCGTTCAGGTCCCCTGCGGCGAGCGCCACAGTTTAACGGAGGCCACCGGACCAGTTGCCCGGGACCCGGCCGGGTCCCTACAATGGCCAGCTCGGCCGTCGGGGTGTAGCTCAGCCTGGTAGAGCGCTACGTTCGGGACGTAGAAGTCGCAG
>CAMLHR010000277.1 GCA_946479915.1 uncultured Lysobacter sp. | reverse complement strand
CCACGGCTGGGGCGCCCCGTCCGGCACCGATTGCACCTGCAACGTCGGCGCACGGCCACGCGCGCGCAACGCGTCGCCGGCCCCGTCGCCGAACAGGTCGTCGAAGAACCCGCCGACGCCCCGTCCCTCGAACGTCGCGCCCGGGAGCTGCAGGAGGCCGCTGCGTTCGGGGATCAGCAGGTAGCGGCGCTCGAGCACGCTGTAGCGGCGACCGGCCAGTTCCCGCGTGTACTGAAGTTCGTCGCCGACGCGGCGCAGCGTCGCGTCCCGCGGCGACGGCACCTCGAGGTTGCCGGACACCAGCGGCACCGCGTAGTGCAGGCGGACGACGACGCCGACGGCCTGCTGCACGTAGGGCGCTGTGTCGTCCACGATGGTCTCGATGAAGACGGTCTCGCCGGCCTGCGCCGGCTCGCCCGCGGCGTCGGCCGGCAGCACCGTGAGCGTCACCGGCTGCGTGCGTTCGCCGCCGACCTGCACCGCGGGAATGCCGATGACGCCCGCGTGGCGGGGCGTGACCGCGACGGCGAAGAGGCTGCGCCGGAGGGTGCGGCCGTTGCGGTGTTCCAGGCTGCGGCGGCTCGCGTGCCCGCTGAGCCTGAAGTCGCCGCGCAGCGCGCCGTAGTCGGGCGCCTCGACGTCGGCCTGGTCCGTCTCGATGTTCAGCGTGGCGCTCTCCCCGAGCACGATCCGGTCGCGGTCGAGCCACGCGCGCGTCTCCGCCCGCGCGGTCGCGCAGGCGAGCAATGCGAACAGGCCGCAGGCGATCCAGCGCGTCATGGCCGCCCCTCGCGCTGCCGGCGCTGGTGCTCGAGGGCGAACTTGCGGCGCAGCAGCCCGCCCGGATCGTCGGGCACGCGCTGCAGCCAGGCCTGGTTCGCGAGGCTGCGCTCGCGCTCGGCGTCGGTCATGGGGTCGGCGCCGTCCGGCGCGTCCTCCGGCGCGCCATCCAGCGCCTCGTCCATCCGTGCGCGCTGCGCGGCGTCGGCCCGGCGTTGCGCCTCGTCCCCCGCGGAGGGCGGGTCGCCTTCCGGCTGGCCGTCCGGCTCCTTCCCGCGCGCGGGCTCCCCGCCCTCTGGCCCCGGTTCGGCCTCGCCTTCCGGGTCGCGACCTCGCGTCGTGCCGTCCGCGCCGCCGGAACCGCCCTCGCTGCCCTCGTCCCCGTCCTCGCCTTCGTCGCCGTCGCCCTGCGACATGCGGTCGACCAGCGCCTGCACCGCGTCGCGGTTGGCGATGGCGTCGGCCATGCCCGGCTGGCGCGCCAGGGCGCGCTCGTAGGCGTCGATCGCCTCGCGGTACTCGCCCTCGCGCGCCAATGCGTTCCCGAGGTTGTACTGCGCCTGCGCGCCGGGCAGCGCGCGCCAGGCCTCGGCCGCGCGCGCATAGTCGCCTTCGCGATAGGCCCGTGCGCCCTCCACCAGCCGTTCGTGCACCTGCTGGTCCCGGCGCTGCCACAGGTCCTCGAAATCGATCGCCGCCGCCGGACGCATCGGCAGCCAGGCGAGCAACGCGACGGCGAGCACCGCGCGGCCGCGCCGGAACGCCGGCAACGCGAGCAGCATCACCAGCGGCAGCAGCCAGAAGCCGCCGTCGAGCCAGTGGCGTCCCGGCGTGTCGTCGCCGGTGGCGGACTGGCCGCGCAGCACCGGATCCAGCACGCCGAGGGCCTGCAGGTCGGCGGCGTCCGCGGTGAGCGCCGCGAACCGTCCGCCGCCGGCCGCGGCAAGCGACTGCAGTGCCGCGGCGTCCAGCCGCGCCTGCGCGATGCCGCCGGCGCGCGTGCGGTAGGCCGAGCCGCCGGCCGTCCCGAGCCCGAGCACCGACACGCGGTAGCCATCGGCGCGTGCCTGCGCGGCCGCATCGATTGCGGCCCCCTGCGCATCGCCCGCCACCAGCAGGATGTCGCCCTGGTCGAAGCCGGCCTGCCGCAGCAGCCGCACGGACCAGGCGATCGCGCGGTCGGCGCGCTGCCCGTCCACGGGCATGACCAACGGATCGAGCGCGTCCAGGAACAGCGCGACGTTCGCGGTGTCGCTGGTGAGCGGCGCCACGGTGAAGGCATCGTCCGCGTAGACGACCAGCCCGACCTGCCCGCCGGTGCGCCTGGCGAGCAATGCATCGAGCTTGGCGCGCGCCTGCAGCAGGCGCGACGGCGGGAGGTCGGCCGCGGTGGTCTCGCTGGACAGGTCGAGCGCGACGACCAGCGGCGACGGCGCGCGCCAGGCGGGCTGCTCGACGTGTTGCCAGCTCGGGCCCGCGAGCGCGACCACCGCCGCGACGTAGGCGAGCGCTGCGGCGAGCACGCCCAGTTGCCCGCGCCGGCCCGCGCTCGCGTCGAGCAGGTGCGGCAACAGGTGCGGATCCACGACCTCGCGCCAGGCGCTGCCGCGCGTGCGCCGCCGGTGCCACCACCAGGCGAGCAGCGGCAGTGCGGCCAGGGCCCACAGCCAGGCCGGCCGCAGCAGGTGGAGGTCCGCGAGGGCGCCAGGCACCGCGCTCACGCCGCGCCTCCGGCCGCCGCGCGCACGCGGCCGCGCGGCACGGCGAAGGCGACCAGCGCGACGAGCAACGCGCCGCCCAGCGGCAGCGGGTAGCGCTCGATGCGCGGCCGGACCGGTTCCCCCGGCCGCTCGACGGGTTCGATGCGGTCGAGCTCGGCGTAGATGCCGGCCAGCGCCTCGGCATCGCGCGCGCGGAAGTAGCGCCCGCCGGTCGACTGGGCG
>CAMLHR010000276.1 GCA_946479915.1 uncultured Lysobacter sp. | reverse complement strand
GATGCGCGGCGTCGCGACCGGGCGCTTCGGCGGCGGCGTGCCGTCGTCCACGATCACGATGCCCATGTCCCCGGCGACGAGGTCGGCGCCGTCGTGGCGCCGGTCGATGCCCAGCGCCTGGGTGAGCTTGCCGGGACCGTTGCACAGGTCGGCGTCGCGCCGCGCGCGGGGCCGCGCCTCGCGCATCGCCTCGACGCCCGCGAGCGGCTCCAGCGCGCGGACCAGCACCCCGACGCCTTCGCCCACGTCGCCGCAGATCGCGTTGCAGCAGTAGTGCATGCCGTAGGTGAAGTAGACATACATGTGGCCGGCGGGCCCGAACATCGTCGCGTTGCGCGCGGTCTGGCCGCGAAAGCTGTGCGCCGCCGGGTCCTCCCCGCCGCAGTAGGCCTCGACCTCGACGATGCGCCCCGCGCGGCCGTCGCCGACGACCAGCACCTTGTTCAGCAGCGCGGGCGCGACGAGCCGCGGGTCGCGCGCGTAGAACGCGCGGTCGAGCACGCGCGCGCCTTCGAGCGGGCGTGGCGTGGTCGAAGGCTCCGGAGGCATCCGGCCATCATAGCGGCGGCCGCGGGGTCCCGGCCTCACGTGCCGCTCATGGCGCCCATCGCATCGTCGTTGGATTCCCCCTCCAAGGAGACCCCCATGCATACGAGGAAGATCCTGCTCGCCGCGGCCGTCGCTGCGTCCCTGGCGCTGGCCGGCTGCGCGAACGACGGCGACGACGACGCCCTGGCGGACGACACCGCCGCGACCGAAGCCGGCGCGACCGACGGGGACGAGGAAGGGATCCTCGACAGCGTGACCGCGGGCGAGTCGCTCGCGCTGGTGATGGCCGTCGACCAGCACGAGATCGACATGGCCCAGCAGGCGCGCGACAAGGGTGTCACCGGCGACGTGCTCGCGTACGCGGACATGCTGCACCAGGACCACAGCGAGAACCTGGAGAAGGATCGCAACGTCTCGTCGGAGGCGGGCATCGACCCGGCCGCCACCGCGATCGTGAGCGCGCAGCAGTCCAAGGGCGCGTCGGTCATGGAGCGCCTGGCCGAACTGGAAGGCGGGGAATACGCGACCGCGTACGTCGACGCGATGGTCCAGGGACACACCGACGCGCTCGCCATGCTCGACGAGCGCCTGGACACGACCGAGAACCCGACGCTGCGGCAGCACCTGTCCGCCACGCGCGAGGCCGTCGCCGCGCACCTGGAACAGGGCAAGGCGCTGCAGGCGGCGCATGCCGACGAGGCGGACGGCGAGTGATGGTGGCTATGGGTGGACTCGAACCACCGACCCCAGCATTATGAGTGCTGTGCTCTAACCGGCTGAGCTACATAGCCAAGGGGCGCGGGACCACCATGGCAGTGGTCCCTGCCTGTGGGAGCCGCTTCAGCGGCGAAGGCCACAGGGAACCGGCAATTTTCCACGTCGCGAGCGCCCCAGTCAATCGGGCGAACCCCTGTGCTTGTCGCTCCCGGCACCCCGTGGCAGAGTCGGTCGCAGTGATGCCCCTGGCATCGAAATCCTTGGAGTCCGCATCGTGATCGATCCGGACGGTTACCGCCCCAACGTGGGCATCGTGCTGATGCACGCCGATGGCCGCGTCTTCTGGGCCCGGCGCGTGCGCCGCGACGGCTGGCAGTTCCCGCAGGGCGGGATGAACAGCGACGAGACGCCGCTCGAGGCCATGTACCGCGAGCTGCAGGAGGAGACCGGCCTGCGGCCCGAGCACGTGGACGTGTTGGGGGTCACGCCGGGCTGGCTGCGCTACAAGCTGCCCAGCCGCGCGATCCGCCGCCACGACAAGCTGGTCTGCATCGGCCAGAAGCAGGTCTGGTTCCTCCTGAAGCTGGTCGGGCAGGACACCGACGTGCGGCTGGACCTGACCGACACCCCGGAGTTCGACCACTGGCGCTGGGTGGACTTCTGGTACCCCGTCGAGCACGTGGTGACCTTCAAGCGGGGGGTCTACGCCAGCGCGCTGAAGCACCTGGCGCCCTTCGCCCGCGAGGTGGCCGGGGCCCAGGCGGTGCCGCTGCCGGCCCAGGGCACGACCCGGTCGTTCGAGCGGCGCCAGCGGCGGCCCCTGGTCGCCCGGGCAGGCCGGCGCCAGCCGGCGGAATCGGCGGTCCAGCGCCCGTTAATTGACAATCATTCGCATTCGCGGTCCAATCGCATCCGACCCAGCCGGCTGCGACCCCTCCGACCGTGTACGTGTGCATCTGCAACGGCGTCACCGAGCGCGACATCCGCGAAGCCGCGGCGGCCGGCTGCGCCTCGATGACCGAGCTGACCATGCGCACCGGCGCCGGCGCGAACTGCGGGTGCTGCGTGGAGATGGCGACGCAGGTGCTGGAGGAGGCGAACCGGGTGGTGGCGTTGCCGTTGCCGGTGTTGTCGGAAGCGGCCTGAGCCGGTCGCCACTGAAGCGGCTCCCACAGTTCAAAATGCATTCGATTCGCGTTCCGTCATGGGGGGCGGGGAATCGCTAGCATCCGTGGCATCCCCACGCGCAAGGAGCGGCCCATGAAGGGTGATGCCAAGGTCGTCGAGTTCCTCAACAAGGCGCTCTACAACGAACTGACCGCGATCAACCAGTATTTCCTGCATGCCCGCATGCTGAAGAACTGGGGCTACGCGCGGATGGCGAAGATGGAGTACGACGAGTCGATCGAGGAGATGAAGCATGCGGACCGGCTGATGGACCGCATCCTCATGCTCGACGGGCTG
>CAMLHR010000275.1 GCA_946479915.1 uncultured Lysobacter sp. | reverse complement strand
GAACACTGGCTCGGACACCGCAGCGACCTGTTCAACATCGCCATCCAGGCCGGCGCGATCCTCGCGGTGGTGCTGATCTACCGCGAACGCCTGGTGCAACTGGCACTCGCTTTCCTGCGGCCCGGTCGCACGGCCGTCGCGGACGTGCACGGCCAGCCGCCGCGCGACTACGCCTGGAAGCTGTTGGTCGCCTTCGGCGTCACAGCGGTGGGCGGCCTGCTGGTGAAGGCGCTGGGCTGGGAGCTGCCGAACGACATCGAGCCGATCGCCTGGGCGCTCGTGATCGGCGGCTTCTGGATGGTCGCGGCCGAGCAGCTGGCGGCGAAGCGCGCGGCGACGCTGGGCGAACGCAGCGCCATCTCCTGGACCACGGCCGTCCTGGTGGGCATCGCGCAGGTCGTCGCCGGCGTGTTCCCTGGCACATCACGTTCGGGCGCCACGATCTTCGTCGCGTTGCTCGCCGGGACCACCAACCGCGCGGCGGCGACGGAATTCGCGTTCCTGGTCGGCATCCCGACGATGTTCGCCGCGACGTTCTACGAGCTCGTCGACGTCGTGCAGGCCGGCCAGGCCCAACACGAGGACTGGGGCCTGCTCGCGGTCGCGTTCACCGCCTCGGCCATCACCGCGTTCGTCGCGGTGAAATGGCTGCTGCGCTACATCCAGTCGCACCGGTTCACGCCGTTCGCGGTCTACCGGGTGATCCTCGGCGCGGCGCTGCTGCTCTGGTTGCCGGCGGGCCCCTAGCCGCCGCGCTCCATCGGGATTTCGGCCCGGTCGAACAGCGTCAGCGGTGCCTGGTCGTCGGCGAGTTGCACGCGCACGCTCAAGTGCAGGGCCTCGACCTGCGCGGGCACCTCGTCGAAGCCTTGCATGCTGACGTTGAGCGCCCACGCCCGGTAGTCCGATTCGAGGTCGGCCAGGCGCGGCTTGACCTTCCGCATGGCGACGAGTCCGGCGTCGTCGAGTTCGAACACCTGCCACCGCGGATCGCCGGCAGGCACGACGGGGCCGCCCTGCACGCGTGACAGCCGCAATCCGAACAGGTGGACTTCCGGCGGTCCTTCGCGCGGCGTCAGCGTCAGCTTGAGGTGGGATTTCGCCGGGTCGATGTCGCCCACGGCGGGCTCCACCAGCGTGGCGACCCGGACGTCCGCGGGTTCGACGGCCGCGAGGTCTTCCGGGCCGAACTCCCGCAACGCCCAGAGCGTCGACAGCGGGATGCTCGCGCAGGCCGACAGGGCCAGGGCCATGCACATGCCGGCGGCGGCGAGGCGACTCCGGTCCATGCCGTCCGCGTCCGCGCTAGTGGCCCGGCACCTGGACCTTGATCTCGACCGTCGCGACCTCGCCTGCATACGCGAGGACCTCGTCCGCGGTCATGCCGTCCAGCTGCTCCCTGACGTTGGCGATTGAAGCGGTCTTCAGGTCGTCGTTGCCGACGATCTCGTAGACGCTTTCCACGCCCTGCAGGTTGATGGCGATCAACGCCGTCATCAGCTCGATCCGCGTGTGCCGGTCGGCTTCGTCCAGCATGCGCGCCCACGAGGCTTCCGCGGTGGCATCGGTCGAACCGTCGATCGTCACCGGTTCGGCGGGCGTGGTGGCGCACGCGGCGGCAGCGACTGCAAACAGCGTCGCGAACAACAGGTTCCTCAAGCGCACTCTCCCCAAGGCGAATGGAGGACCATCCTCCCTGCGCCGCGCGGCAGGGTCAAACCGCGTCGTTCAGGGAATAGGTGCCGTGTTCAGCCGCCTCGGCCAGCTTGTGCCCGTGCATGGCACGGAAGACGTCGGCCGCAGTGAAGCCGTCGGGCAGTTCGAGCCGTTCGACGTCGAGCGCGAACACGCGGAAGAAGTAGCGATGCGTGCGCAGGTCGTGCGCGGGGGGATACGGACCGTCGTAGCCGTGGTAGTCGCCGCCCATGTCCGCGTCGCCGGCGAACCAGCCGGTGTAGTCGTTCAGTCCCTGCCGGCCACCGATGCCGTCGATGCCGCCCGCGGGCTTGCCACGCTTCGACACGCCGTCGCTCGCGGCCCCGGCGGCGACTTCGCGGACATTCGCTGGAACGTCGGCGACGACCCAGTGCACGAAATCGCCGCGCGGGTGGTCCACGGGGATCGGCGCGCTGCCCGCGACCAGCGCCGGATCCGTCGGCGCGTCGGTGTCGATGCACATCAGCACGAAGGACCGCGTGCCCTCCGGCACGTCGTCCCACGCCAGGTGCGGATTGCGGTTGCCGCCGAACCCGCCGCCCGGCGCGCCGAGCGCGAACGTGGAAGGGATCGGCTTGCCGTGCCCGAAACTGTCGCTGCGGATGCGCATCGGGACGCTCCGTCCGAAGGTCAGTTCCGAGCGTACCCCAGCCGCTCGGCGACGTCGTGCAGCGCGGCGAAGGGGCGGGCCAGCACGTCGGCGTAGGCGTGCCAGCGGCCGGCGGGCAGGCGCTCGAGCGCGGGTCCCTGCGGCGGCATCGGCGGCAGCTGCGTGTCGAGCGCGTCGTTGAGCGCATCCACGAACGCGGTCGGGTGCCCCACGGCGTCGTCCAGGCGCACGATGCGATGCGGATACAGGTTCTGCTCGTGCAGCGTGGCCACGTGGTCGAGCACGCCGGCCAGCCACGACGCGGCGGCGTCCGGCGACTCGAACGCCACCGGCAGCGGCGCGCCGAAGGCGAGCCAGTCCAGCAGCATGTCGCGCGGGTCACGCAGGGCGAACAGCAGCAGCGCGCCATCCAGGCGAG
>CAMLHR010000274.1 GCA_946479915.1 uncultured Lysobacter sp. | reverse complement strand
GCGCGACCGCGACCGTCGCCGGCGCGAACGCGGAAGGCACGCTGCGGGACGCGCAGCGCGCGGTGCTGTGGTCGCGCCTGGCCAGCCGCGTGCTGTGGCCGCTCGCCGACTTCGCCTGCCCCGACGAGCACGCGCTGTACGCGGGCGTCGCCGCCATCGACTGGACCGCGCACCTCGCGCCGGGCGACACCCTGGCCGTGGACGCGCACGTCTCCGGCGATGCGCTCACCCATGCGCGCTACGCCGCGCAACGCACCAAGGACGCCGTGGTGGACGTGGTGCGCGAGCGCACCGGCACCCGGCCCGACGTGGACCTCGACTCGCCCGGGCTGCGGCTCAACCTGGTCGTGCGCAAGGGCCGGGCGCTGCTCTCCGTGGACCTCGGTGGGGGGCCGCTGCACCGGCGCGGCTGGCGCCGCCAGCAGGGCGAGGCGCCGCTGAAGGAAACCCTGGCCGCCGCGGTGCTGCTGCGCGGCGGCTGGCCGGAGGTCGCGGCGAACGGCGGTGCGCTGCTCGACCCGATGTGCGGCAGCGGCACGCTGCTGATCGAGGGGGCGCTGCTGGCGGCCGACGTGGCGCCCGGCTTGCAGCGCCCCGGCGAGGCGTTGCCGACGCTGTGGAAGGGTTTCGACGTGGCCGCGTGGTCGGCGCTGCGCGAGGACGCGTTGCGGCGCGAACGCGTCGGGCGGGCCTCGCTCGCGCCCCGCTTCCACGGCCGCGACGCGGACCCGCATGCGATCGAGTCGACGCGTCGCAACGCCGAAGCGGCGGGCGTCGCCCATGTCCTCGACCTCCGGGTCGCGGACATCACCGCGCTCGATGCAGGAGCCGCTCCAGCGGCGAAAGGCCTCGTCACCTGCAACCCGCCCTACGACGCCCGCCTCGCCGCCGACCCCGCGCTCTACCGCGCGCTCGGCGACGCCCTGCGCGCGACCGTCCCCGAATGGCGCGCCAGCCTGCTCTGCGGCGACCGGGACCTGGCGCACGCCACCGGCCTGCGCGCGCGCAAGACCTACCAGGTGTTCAACGGGCCGATCGAATGCACGCTGCTGGTGTGCGATCCCGTCGCGCCGCCGCAGCGGCGTCGCACCGACGCGCCGCCGGTGCTCGGCGAGGGCGCGACGATGGTCGCCAACCGGCTGCGCCGCAACCTGCGCAAGCTCAAGGCCTGGCGCGAACAGGAAGGCATCACCTGCTTCCGCGCCTACGACGGCGACCTGCCCGAATACGCGGCGGCGATCGACGTCTACGCGACCGACGAGGACGCCCCGCGCACCTTCCTGCACGTGCAGGAGTACGCGGCCCCGGCGGACATCCCGGAGGACGTGCAGCGCCGGCGGCTGGGCGACCTGCTCGCCGCGGCGCGCGAGGTGTTCGACGTGCCGCGAGAGCTGGTCGCGGTGAAGACGCGCGCGCGTGGCCGTGGCGGTTCGAAGTACGGACAATTCGACACGCGCGGGCAATTCCTCCCGGTGCGCGAGGGCGACGTGCGCCTGCGGGTGAACCTGTTCGACTACCTGGACACGGGACTCTTCCTGGACCATCGCCCGATGCGGCTGCGCCTTGCCGAGGAGGCCGCGGACACGCGCTTCCTCAACCTGTTCGGGTACACCGGCGCGGCCACGGTGCACGCCGCGGTGCGCGCGCGGCAGACCACGACCGTGGACCTGTCGGCCACCTATCTGCAGTGGTGCGCGGACAACCTGGCGCTCAACGGCCTGACGGGCGCGCGCCACCGGCTGGTGCAGGCCGACGCGCTGGCCTGGCTGGAGGCCGACCAGGGCCAGTACGACCTGGTGTTCTGCGACCCGCCGACGTTCTCCAACTCCAAGCGCGCGCGCGACTTCGACATCCAGGCCAGCCACGTGCGGCTGCTGCGCGCGGCGGTCGCGCGGCTGGCGCCCGGGGGAGTCCTGTACTTCTCGAACAACTTCCGGCGGTTCCGGCTGGACGAGGCGGCGCTGGGGGCGTTCGCGGTGGTGGAGGACATCAGCGCGGGGACGATTCCGCTGGATTTCGAGCGGAACAGGAGGATTCATCGGACCTGGCGCATCATTCGCCGATGACCACCCATGCCCATGTGATCCGCCAGGTGCGCGGCCGGGCCGCGTCCGACGGCGCCGGCGTCAAGCTGACGCGCGTGATCGGCACGCCCGAGCTCGACCTGCTCGATCCGTTCCTGATGCTCGACGAGTTCGGCACCGACAAGCCCGAGGACTACCTGGCCGGCTTCCCGGACCACCCGCACCGCGGCTTCGAGACGGTGACCTACATGCTCGACGGGCGCATGCGCCACAAGGACAACCACGGCAACGAGGGCCTGCTGGTCCCCGGCTCGGTGCAGTGGATGACCGCCGGCCGCGGCGTCGTGCATTCGGAGATGCCCGAGCAGGAGGAAGGGCGCATGCGCGGCTTCCAGCTGTGGGTGAACCTGCCGGCCGACGCCAAGATGACGGCGCCCAGGTACCAGGAGTTCGAGCCGGGCAACATTCCCGTCGTCGAGCCCGCGGCCGGCGTGGCGGTGAAGGTCATCGCCGGCGAGGTCGCCGACGCGGCCGGTGGCGCTGTGCGCGGCCCGATCGAGCAGCCGGCCACGCAGCCGCTGTACCTGGACGTCGCGCTGGATGCCGATGCGTCCTGGCAGTACCCGCTGCCCGAAGGCCACAACGCGTTCGCCTACGTGTTCGAGGGCCAGGCGAGCCTGGGCGAGGGCGACGACGCACGCACGCTGCAGACCCATGAACTGGGCGTGCTCGGCCGGTTTATTCCGGAGTTCGACGCGCTCACCTGC
>CAMLHR010000273.1 GCA_946479915.1 uncultured Lysobacter sp. | reverse complement strand
CGCGCAACGCGATGGCGCCGGATCCGGTCGCGGGCAGCGTGCCCTTCAAAGCCACGGCATCAGCGGCCAGGCCGGCCACGCGGACGTCGCTGCCTTCCAGGTCCGCGGTGATGCCGGGCGTGGCGCGTGGTCCCCGGGCTCGGACGATGCCGCGGACCGTGCCTGCCGCACCGGGCAACAGGTCGTCGAGGCGCAGCGGTGCGAGCCGGGCGGAGACGTCGACGTCGGCGCCGATGCGACCCGACGCGTCGATCCGGCTGTTGCCGATGGCCAGCGCCAGTTCGCCTTCGTACGTGTCGATGCCGCCCGCCGACGCGGGCGTCGAGATCGCGACCTGCCCGCCGCCATCGAGCGCGCGGCCGCGCAACCGCCCACCGAGGTCCTCGATCACGACCGTCGCGTCGACGCCGCCGTCGCCGCGGGTGGTGCCCCGCGTGCGCAGCACGCCGTCGACCGCACCGTCCCATTCCGGCAGGAAGTAGCCCGGGTCGAACCCCGCCAGCGCGGCATCGAGTTCCCACCCGAACGCGGGCGACCAGGCCACGCGTCCTTGCGCGTCCAGTGCGCCGGCGGGGGTGCGCGCCTCCAGCATCCGGAGGGCCAGGCCGCCACCGTCGCCGACGCCGTCCAGGCGCACGGTCGCCCGGAGTGCGTTGCGCTCGAGCGTGGCGTCGCCGGTGACAGTCCAGGCGTCGAGCGTGCCGGACAGGTCCAGGCGCGCGTCCGCGAGCACGGGCGCAGGTCCGGCGACGCCCCAGCGCAGGTCGGTCGCGGTGGCGTCCAGCGCGAAGCGGGCGTCGCGCGGCTCGGTGAAGTCCGCGGTGCCGCGCAGCACCACGTCGCCGTCGAAGGCCCGCAGGCGCAGGGGTTCCAGCGCGACGACCTGCTCCTCGAGGCGCACGCGCGACGGCAGGATCGCCACGTCGAGCGTGCCGCGCGCCACCTCGCCCGCGACTTCGGCACGACCGCCGACCCCGGTCGCATCGATGTCGAACGACAGCGGAGGGGTGTCGGTCGCCGGACCGTTGGGCGCGAACGCGGCCAGGTCGATCCGCGCAGCGTCCGCGGACAACATCCACCGGGGTGTCCCGCCTCCGCGCAACGCCAGCCGGAGGTCCACCGGGCCGGGCGCATCGCCACCGACCGCGAGCAGCATCGCGTCCAGGTCGCCGCGCGCGACGAGCCCGATGCGGGCCGCGCCGCCGGGCGCCACCGCGGTCGCGACGAGGTCGGTCCGGTAGCCGTCCGCCGGTGCGTACGTGCCGTCGAGGGTGAACCGCCCCCGGTCGCTGGCGACGACGATGTCGTCGACCAGCAGTTCGCCGGTCCGCGCATCGAACGCGCCGGTCGCCCGCGCGATGTCGAGCAGCGCCACGCCTTCGCGGTCGATCGCCAGTCCCTCCACGTCGAGCGCATCCACGCGCAGCGACAGCGGCGGCGCGATCTCCGGCAGGACGCCGGGCCACTCGGGCAGCTCGAAGGGTTCGTCGCCCTCCGGCAGGGACAGCCGCGCGGCATCCACCTCGAGCCGTTCCAGGCGCAGGCGCCAGCCGAGCAACGGCATCACGTGCGGGTCGAGCATCACCCGCCGCGCGAGGAACACGATCTCGCCCATGGCGCAGCTCGCCTCGGGCGTCGGCACGCAGGCGGGATCGCGCTGCCGTGGCAGCACGAAGCGCACGTCGTGCAGCACCAGCGGGCCAGACGCCGGACCCTCGGCCCGCGCCCATTCGAGCGTCGCGCCTTCCGGCAGCCGCGCGACGATCTGCGCGAGCAGCGTGTCGCGCCCGCCGATCGTCCCGAGCAGCCACCAGGCGGCGACGACGAGCAGCAGCACCACCGCGGTACCCAGGAACACCGCGCGCAACGCGAGTACGCGCAGCCGTGCGCGTCGCCGCGCGCGCAGGGCGGCGATCCGCTCCTCGCGCTCGGCCGGCGTCGCGTCGCGATTCGGCGGCGGCACCTGCGTGGTCACAGGTCCGCCCCGATGCCCAGGTACAGCTGGAACGACGCGTCCGGGTCGTCGAGCCCGTGCGCGACGTCCAGCCGGACCGGCCCCACCGGGGAACGCCAGCGCACGCCGACGCCCACGCCCGTGTGCCAGTCAGGGTGGTCGTCGAACGCGCTGCCGGTGTCCACGAACACCGCCCCGCCCCACTGGTCGTTGAAGTAGTGCTCGAACTCGAGGCTGGCGGTGGCCAGATGCTTGCCGCCCAGCGCGAATTCGCCGGCTTCCGTCTGGATGCGCGGTCCCACCTCGCGCCACGCGTAGCCGCGGATGCTGCGGTCGCCGCCGGCGAAGAAGCGCAGGCTCGGCGGCAGCACGGTGATCTCGTCGGCGTACGTGTGGCCGACCTCGGCGCGCGCGATCAACCGGTTCGCCGGCCCAAGGCCCCGGTACCAGCGCACCGACGCCTGCGCTTGCGCGAAGGTCATGTCCGATCCCGCGCCCTCGATGCCGCCGCGCAGGGTCAACGTGCCGGCCAGCGCGTCGCGGGGGAACACGAGATCGTCGGCGTCCACGTAGTCGGCACGGATGGACGGATAGGCGACGTTCGCGTAGCGGTAGTCGGGGGCCGTGTCGCCGGGCAGTGCGTAGGCCCAGCGCTCGCGCAGCCCATGGACCGCGACCACCGCGGTCAGGTGTTCGTTGACCTCGCCGCTGCGGCTGGCCACGACTTCCACGCGGCGCGTGTCGATGTAGTCGGTCTGCTCGTCCGCGGCCTGCGCGCTGAACGTGTACCAGCCGTCGAGCCAGGCGAACGCGGGGATCCGGTACTGCAGGGTCAGCGTCT
>CAMLHR010000272.1 GCA_946479915.1 uncultured Lysobacter sp. | reverse complement strand
TCGTCCACCACCACGACGTCGTGCTGCAGCGGGTTGCCCGCGTCGTGCCGGAAGCCGGGTCCATGCCCGCGTGCGCCCAACAGGCGGTGGAGCGTCCGCGCCGCCGTCGGCAAGGCGTCGCAGACAACGGGGTCGACCCCGTCGTCGCGCAGCCGCGCCGCCGCCACGCGCAGGCTCTCGGCCATCCGCTCGGCCGCGCGTCCGGTCGGGGCGGCAAGCGCGATCCGCGGCGGCGGGAGGCCGTCCGCGAGTCGCCGTGAGACCAGCAGCGCCAGCACGCGCGCGATGGTCGTGGTCTTGCCGGTCCCGGGGCCGCCCGTGACCAGCGCCAGCGCATGCGTCATCGCGAGCGCCGCCGCCTGCGCCTGCAGGTCGCCCGTGTCGGCGTCGGGGAACAGCCGCGCGGACAGCGCCGCCGTGGCGCTGGCCCCGGTCGCGTCCACCGGGCGTGAGGCGAGGCGCCGCAGGCCCGCGGCCAGCCGGCGCTCGTACTCGCGGTAGCGTCGCAGGTACAGCAACCCGTCCTCGAGCACGAGCGGCCGCGAGGGATCCGCGGGCGCATCGCGCGCGGGCGTGTCCACCCACCGCGACCCGTGCAGTCCGTCGCCGCGGACCGCCAGCGCGGCGTGCCCCTGGGCGATCGCGAGCGAGGCGCCGACCGCGGCGTCCGCCACCGCGTCCGGCGTCGACGGATCCAGCCGGCGCAACAGCATCCCGAGCGCGACGTCCACATCGCGCGGGCCATCGCCCGTCTCGCGGAACCTGCCGCTCATGCGCGCACGCTCCCGGACAGCAGTGCCGCCACGCCCTCGACGAGCCCGCGGTCGAAGGCCATCGACGCCACGCCCTGGCCGGTCGTCGACGGATCGAGGCCGCGCACGAACAGGTAGTGCGCGCCACCGACATGCCGCGCGAAGTCGTACGCGTCGCCGAGCCTGACCGAAAGCCAGCGATGGACCGCCACGACGTACAGCAGTGCCTGCAGGTCGTACTCGCTGGCGGCCATCGCCTGGCGCAGCGTGGCCTCGTCGTACGCGGGCAGGCGGTTCGACTTGTAGTCGAGGACATGGACGCGCCCGTCGACCTCGCAGGTGAGGTCGATCTTGCCGGTCATCAGCCCCGACAGCGTGGACCACGCGCCGAAGTCGCCGCGCCCGGTCGCCACCCCATGCGCGTGCAGCAACCCCAGCAGCGCACCCGCGTCGGCATCGGCGAGGGTGAAGTGGAATTCCATCTCGGCCACGCGCGCCTCGGGCGGCAGCTCGCCCAGGGCCACGGCATGGCCCGGGCCGAACGGCACCGGCGCGTTGAGCGTCGCGGCGACGAGGCCCGCGAGGACCCGCGTCCCTTCCTCGACCTCGCCCGGGCCATAGCCCTGGTCGCGCAGCGCGACACGGAGCGGTTCGTCCTGGCCCGGCGGGAGAACGGTGCCGTCGCTCCCCCGCCACGCCGCGAAATCGCAATGTTCCAGCGCGGCGTGCAGCGCGTTGCCGAAGACGACGCCGCCGAACCGCGTCGGCTCGACGTCCGCGGTGGACGCCGGCATCGCGGCTTCGTCGTCCGCGGGCGCGTCGTCGGCGAGGACGTGGGCCCCGTGGGGCCGCTGGCGATGCAACTGGCTGAAGCTGTGGATCCACCAGTCGCGCCGGAGCGACCGGACCGGCGTCCGCAGCGGGACCCCGGCGGTGGGCGGCGACGCCTCCAGGCGCCGCGGGGGGTCGTCCGGGAGACTTTGGCGGACGACGATCCCGCCGTCCTGTTCGCGCACCACGTCGTCGCACGACGCCGACGCGGCCAATCGTTGCAGCGCGCTGGTGCCCTGCTCGTACAGGGCGCCGCCGCACAGCCACAAGGCCTCGCGTGCCCGGGTCATCCCCACGTAGAGCAGGCGCATGTCCTCGGCGTCTTCCTCCGCGCGCTGGCGCAGGCACGCTTCGTCGAAGGGAGGCGCGCTGCCGCGATGGTGCTTCGTGCACCACTGCAACACGCGCCGGCCCGACGCGTCGTGGTATTCGGCGAACCTTCGGCGCCCCCGCGGGGTGCCGCGGCCGATGCCCACGAACGGCAGGAACACGAGCGGGAACTCCAGGCCCTTGCTGGCGTGGAGGGTGAGGATCTGCACGCGGCCGGCATCGGATTCCAGGCGCGGCCACTGGCGTTCGTCCTCCGGGTCGGCGTGCGCGATCGCCGCGCGCAGCCAGTCCACCTGTCCCTGCAGCCCGAGGCCCCGCATGCCAAGCCCCGCCGAGCGCGCTTCCTGCATCAGTTCGCCGATCTGCAGGTAGTGCGTCAGCGCACGTTCGCCACCGGCGAGCGGCAGCAGCCACGGCGCACGCGTCGCCACGACGTCGGCCACGAGCGCCTGCGGACCGTGCTGGTCCCAGCGAAGACGCCACTGCATGACCTGTTCCTGCCAGCCGCGCAAGGCGTCGCCGTCGTCCTCGAGCGCGCAAAGGCCCGCCGCGTCGTAGCCGAATAGGGGGGTCGCGAGCATGGCGCGCAGCCGCCGCTCGTCGTCCGGCGACGCGAGCGCGAGCAGCACGGCGAGCAGGTCGCCGGCCTGCTCGCTGGCGAACAGGCTGGCGCGGCCGGTGCTGACCGCCGGGACGCCCCGGCGCGCCAGCGCCTCGCGGACCGCGCGCGCCTCATCGTGCTTGCGCACGATCACGGCGCAGTCGCGCGGCAGCAACGCGCGATGCGCGTCCCGGTCGCGGCGGGTGGCACGGCCATCGCGTGCGGCCTGCAGCCATCCGCACACCGCGTCGGCGCACGCGTCCGCCGCCTTCCCGACGGATT
>CAMLHR010000271.1 GCA_946479915.1 uncultured Lysobacter sp. | reverse complement strand
AGCCAGGCCCGCTCGCTGCAGGAGCTGCTGCGCGGCCGCGCCGGCATCTCGCTCTCCACGCAGGGCGGCGCGGGCAAGCTGTCCACCCTGTTCATGCGCGGCGCCGAGTCCGACCACGTGGTCGTGCTGGTGGACGGCGTGCGCGTCGGCTCGCCCACGTCCGGCCTGGTGTCGTTCCAGGACCTGCCGGTGGACCTCATCGACCGCGTGGAGATCGTGCGCGGCCCGCGTTCGGCGCTGTACGGCAGCGAGGCGATCGGGGGCGTGATCCAGGTGTTCACCCGCCGCGACCGCGGCGGCCTGGCGCCGCGCGCGAGCGCGACGATCGGCAGCCATGGCCAGTCGGCCGGCAGCGCCGGCATCGGCGGCGGCAACGGCACGGCCTGGTTCGGCGTGGACGCGGCCTACCGCACCGACGAGGGCATCGACGCGTGCCGCGTCGCGCAGCCCTCGCCGTTCTCCGGCGGCTGCTTCATCGTCGTACCGCAACCGGACCGCGACGGCTACACCAGCAAGTCCGTGTCGGCCCGCGCGGGGATGCACGTCGGCGACGCCCTGGCGCTCGACGTGCATGCGCTGCACGCGGAGGGCCGCAACGCGTACGACGGCGACTTCGGCAACCTGTCCAAGGTGCGGCAGCAGGTGTTCGGCGCCAGCGCCACGTGGACGGGCGTCGACCGGCTCGCGCTGCGCGCGTCCGTGGGCCGCAACACGGACGCGTCCGACACCTGGCAGGTGACCGGCGGCGCCTACGCGCCGGCCGGCTGGTTCGACACCGACCGCGACAGCGCGACGGTGCAGGCCGACTGGACGGTCGCCACGGACCAGGTGCTGACCTTCGGCGTGGACTGGCTGCGCGACGGCGTGGCCTCCAACGTGGCCTACGACGAGACCCGGCGCGACAGCACCGCGGCCTTCGCGCAGTACCAGGGCGCATTCGGGGCGCACGCGCTGCAACTCGCCGCGCGCGAGGAGGACAACGAACAGTTCGGGCGGCACACCACCGGCAACGCCGCCTGGGGCGTCACGTTCGCGGAACGCTGGCGGGTCACCGCGGGCTACGGCACCGCGTTCAAGGCCCCGACCTTCAACGAGCTGTACTGGCCGTTCTTCGGCAACCCGGCGCTGCGGCCGGAGACCTCGCGGTCGGCGGAACTCGGGCTGCGTTTCGACGGCACGCGCGCGGACTGGCGCGTGGACCTGTTCGACACGCGCGTGGACGACCTGATCGCCTACGACGCCGCGCTCGGCCTGCCGAACAACATCGAGCGCGCCCGCATGCGGGGCGCGGAACTCCGGCTGGACACGACCGTGGCCGGCTGGGACCTCGATGCGAGCGCGAGCTGGCTCGACACCGAGCAGCGTGCCGGTTTCAACGTCGGGCGGGATCTGCCGCGCCGCGCCGGGGAGACGCTGCGCGTCGACCTCGACCGCGACTTCGGCGACGTCAGCCTCGGCCTGACCGCCCTGGCGGAGGGCGGCCGGTACGACGACGTCGCCAACACGCGGCGCCTGCCCGGCCATGCGCTGCTCGACCTGCGCGCGGCGTACCGCGTCGGCACGGCCTGGACGGTGCAGGCCGGCGTGGCCAACGTGTTCGACCGCGATTACGAGACCGCGTCGTTCTACCGGCAGCCCGGCCGGGAATGGCTGTTGACGCTGCGCTACTCGCCGCGCTGACGCATCGCCTCGGACAGGCGACCGGCGACCTGGCGCACCTTCGCCTCGTCCATGCCGGTCGCCAGCAGGTCGTGGACCAGTTCGCCCAGCGCGGCGAACTGGTCCGGGTTGGTGGCGGCCTCCGGCCCCACGACCTCCGCGACCAGGCGGATGCTGCGCGCGACGGGCGACACGTCGGTGTCCGTGCCCTCGGCCCCGGCAGGCACCGGCGCATCGGGCTCCGCCAGCCAGGCCATCGCCCTCTCGCGGTCCTGGAAGCGGCGTGCGTTGATGCCGAGCTGGCGGACCAGCGATTCCACCGAAGGATCGACCTGGTGGTCGTAGTTCAGCAGGTAGGCCAGCCGCACCCGGGGATCGAGCCGCGGCAGGCATGCCTCGACGATCCGGCGGCAGCCGTCGGGGTCGTTCCCGAAGGACTGCGCGCTCCGGAAATCGAGGAGCACGCGATGGATCCGTTCGCGTTCGAGCCGATCGACGACCTGCAGTGAAATGTCCAGGCGGTGGTCGAGGGTGACCTCGCCGCTGTAACGCGCATGCAGGATGCCCGCAACGTCATCGACCACGAGTTCGCATGGCATCGGGTTGGCTCCCGGCGGGACGTCCCGCCGTCGGTCAATGTCACCCGTCGCCCCCACGGCGGTAGTCGTGTCCGCCCGAGCTCCGCAACACCGTGGCCGGCGCGAAGCTTAGCCGAACCCCTACTCCACCGTCACCGACTTCGCGAGGTTCCTGGGCTTGTCGACGTCCGTGCCGCGGGCCAGTGCCGCGTGGTACGCCAGGATCTGAACGGGGATCGTATGCACGATCGGGCTGAGCACGCCGACGTGGCGCGGCGCCCGGATCACGTGCACGCCCTCGGACGGACCGAAGGCGCTGTCCTCGTCCGTGAACACGAACAGCTCGCCGCCGCGGGCGCGCACTTCCTGCATGTTGGACTTCACCTTCTCCAGCAAGCCGTCGTTCGGCGCGATCACCACGACCGGCATCTCGGCGTCCACCAGGGCGAGCGGGCCGTGCTTCAGCTCGCCCGCCGGGTAGGCCTCGGCATGGATGTACGAGATCTCCTTGAGCTTGAGCGCGCCCTCGAGCGCGATCGGGTAGTGCACGCCGCGGCCGAGGAAGA
>CAMLHR010000270.1 GCA_946479915.1 uncultured Lysobacter sp. | reverse complement strand
CTGGTCAACCAGAGCGCCGCCGGCGAGGTCGTCGAGCGCCCCGCGTCCGTGGTCAAGGAACTGGTCGAGAACGCGCTGGACGCCGGCGCGCGCCGCGTGGACATCGACCTGGAGGAGGGCGGCATCCGCCTGGTGCGCGTGCGCGACGACGGCGCGGGCATCCCGGCCGGCGAGCTCGCGCTGGCCGTGCAGCGCCACGCGACCAGCAAGATCGCCTCGCTCGACGACCTGGAAGGCGTCGCCACGCTCGGCTTCCGCGGCGAGGCGCTGCCCTCCATCGCGTCCGTCAGCCGGTTCCTGATCGCGTCGCGCCGCGAGGACGACGCGCACGGGTCCGCGCTCGCGGTCGAGGGCGGCCGCGTCGCCGAGCCGACCCCGCGCCAGCATCCGCGCGGCACCACGGTCGAGGTGCGCGAGCTGTTCTACAACGTGCCGGCGCGGCGCAAGTTCCTGCGCGCCGAGCGGACCGAACTCGGCCACATCGAGGAGTGGCTGCGCTCCCTCGCGCTCGCGCGTCCCGACGTCGAGCTGCGCGTGTCGCACAACGGCAAGGCATCGCGGCGCTGGAAGGGCGAGGGCACCGACATGCTCGAGCACGCGGCGCTATCGGATGCGCGCCTGCGCGAGACGCTGGGCGACGCGTTCGCCTCCAACGCCCTGCGCGTGGACCACGCCGGCGCCGGGCTGCGCCTGCACGGCTGGATCGCGCGCCCCGCCTACAACCGCGCGTCGGCCGACCAGCAGTACCTCTACGTCAACGGCCGCGCCGTGCGCGACCGCAGCGTCGCGCACGCGGTGAAGCAGGCCTACGCCGACGTGCTGTTCCACGGCCGCCAGCCGGCCTACGTGCTGTTCCTCGAACTCGACCCGCGCCGCGTGGACGCCAACGTGCATCCCGCCAAGCACGAGGTCCGCTTCCGTGACGCGCGCCTGGTCCACGACTTTACCTACCGCACCCTGCACGAGGCCCTCGCCGAAACCCGCGCCGGCGCAGCGCAGCTCTCTGTAGGAGCCGCTTCAGCGGCGACACCTTTCTCCCACCCTGCAGGAGCCGCTCCAGCGGCGACCCCCTTCGCCGCTGAAGCGGCTCCCACGAGAAGCCTCGGCCTGCAGGTCGCCGAGACGCTGTCGGGGTACGAATCGCTGTACGGCCGCAACGACCCCGAGGCCGAGGCGATCCCGACGGACATCCCGCCGCTGGGCTTCGCCATCGCCCAGCTGCACGGCATCTACATCCTGGCCGAGACCGCCGAGGGCCTGGTCGTGGTGGACATGCACGCGGCGCACGAACGCATCGGCTACGAGAAGCTCAAGGCCGCGCACGACGGCGCCGGCCTGCGCACGCAGCCCCTGCTCATGCCCGCCACGCTCGCCGTGTCCGAGCGCGAGGCCGAGGTCGCCGAACGCGAAGCCGACACGCTCGCCGCGCTCGGCTTCGAGGTCACCCGCGCCGGCCCGCAGTCGCTGCTGCTGCGCAGCGTGCCGGCGTTGCTGGCGCACGGCGATGTCGAGGCGCTGCTGCGCGACGTGCTCGCCGACCTGCGCGAACACGGCCAGACCCGGCGCGTCGCCGAGACCCGCGACGAACTGCTGGCCACGATGGCCTGCCACGGCGCGGTGCGCGCGCACCGCCGCCTGACCGTGCCCGAGATGAACGCCCTGCTGCGCGAGATGGAAGCGACCGAGCGTTCGGGGCAATGCAACCATGGCCGCCCGACCTGGGCGCGGTTCACGCTGGCGGACATCGACCGCTGGTTCATGAGGGGACGCTGATGAGCAAGCGACACGCACTGATGTTCGCGGGACTGGCCGCGATCGCACTCGGAGGATGCAACGACATGGACGCGACCGATCCGGACGCGGCCGCCCGCGAGGCGGCCCTGCAGGCGGCATTCGACGCCGGGCAGCAGGCCTGGCGCGACGAGCGGGTGGCGCGGCTGCTGCAGCCCGACGGCTGGTCCAGCCTCATCGGCCTGCACTGGATCGAGCCGGGCGCGCACCGCGTCGGCAGCGACACCGACAACGGGATCCGCCTGGCGATGGGCCCGGCGCACCTCGGCCTGCTGCGCAACGAGGACGGGCGCGTGGCGTTCACGCCCGAGGCGGGCCTGGACCTGCAGCTCGACGGCGCGCCCATGGCCGGTGCCGCGCCGCTGAAGACCGATGCCGAGCCCGGCGGCCCGAGCGTCGTCGCGTTCGACGGCGGCAAGGGCCAGGCCACGGTGATCGCGCGCGACGACCGCCTCGCGTTGCGCGTGCGGCATGCCGACGCGCCGACGCGCACCGGGTTCACCCGGCTCGACTACTGGCCGGGCGGCCGCGACTGGATCGTGGACGCGCGCTTCGAGCCGCATCCGGAAGGCCAGACCATCCCCATCGCCAACATCATCGGCTCGCTCGACGACGTGCCCAATCCCGGCGTCCTGGTGTTCGAACGCGACGGCCGGGAATACCGCATCGAGGCGCTGGACGAGGGCGGCGACGAGCTCTTCCTGATCTTCGCCGACCGCACCAGCGGCCACGGCAGCTACAGCGCCGGCCGCTACCTCTACGTGCCGAAGCCGGGCGCGGACGGGCGCGTGCAGGTCGACTTCAACCGCGCCTACAACCCGCCGTGCGCGTTCACCGCGTTCGCGACCTGCCCGCTGCCGCCGCCGGAGAACCGGCTGGACCTGGCGATCGAGGCGGGGGAGAAGGCGTACCACGGCAAGGATTCGTGATTCTGGATTCGGCATTCGGAGGAGCAGCCATGCGTCGGACGGGATGGGTCTTGGGTTTGCTGGTGGGCCTGGCGATCGCAGCGCCTGCGGC
>CAMLHR010000269.1 GCA_946479915.1 uncultured Lysobacter sp. | reverse complement strand
TGGCCGCAGGCGCAGCGGATCGTCGTCGTGTGCGGCCCGGGCAACAACGGCGGCGACGGCTACGTGCTCGCGCGCTACGCGCTCGATTCCGGGCGCGACGTGCGCCTGGTCCACCTGGCCGGCCACGAGCCGCGCGGCGACCTGGCGCGTCGCGCGGCGGACGACTGCCGCCTGCGCGGCGGCCAGCCCGTCGTGTTCGACGGCATGCTGCCGCCCGCCGACCTCGTGGTGGACGCGCAGTTCGGTATCGGCATGGACCGCGCGCCGGACGCGGAGACCCGCCGGCTGATCGAGGCGATGAACCTGCACCCGGCGCCGCGCCTCGCGCTGGACGTGCCCAGCGGCATCGACGTCGCGCGCGGCAGCGCGCCGGGCGCGGTCGTGCGCGCCACGCGCACGCTCGAGTTCATCGCGCCAAAGGCCGGCCTGCGCACCGGGCCGGCGCTGGACCTGGCCGGCCCGCTGGAACTCGCGGCGCTCGACCTGGCGCCGGAACTGGTCGCGGAGGAGGGCGCCGTCGCCGAGTTGCTGTCGGTCGCGCAGCTGCGCCGCTGGCTGCGGCCGCGCCCGCGCGACGCGCACAAGGGCATGTTCGGTCGCGTCCTGGTCGTCGGCGGCGACCACGGCCTGGGCGGTGCGGCGATCCTGTGCGCCGAGGCCGCGATGCGCAGCGGCGCGGGCCTGGTGGAGATCGCCACGCGCGCGGCGCACCTGCCGGCGGTGCTGGCGCGCCGCCCGGAAGCCATGGCGCACGCGGTCGAACGCGTGGCGGACATCGCCGACCTGCTCGACCGGGCGGACGTCGTCGCGCTCGGGCCGGGCCTGGGCAGCGAACCGTGGGGCCGCGTGATGTTCGGCGCGGCGCTCGCGGCCGGGAAGCCACTGGTGCTCGACGCCGATGCGCTCAACCTGCTCGCCGCGCGTCCGCGCGCGCTGCCGCCCGGCACCATCCTCACGCCCCATCCGGGCGAGGCCGCCAACCTGCTGGGCACCGATGCGAAGCGCGTCCAGGCCGACCGGTTCGAGGCCGCGCGCGAACTCGCGCGACGACACGACGCCACGGTCGTGCTCAAGGGCGCGGGCACGATCGTGGTGGCGCCGGGACGGCCGCCGCGCCTGCTCGACGGCGGCAACCCGGGCATGGCCGTCGCCGGCATGGGCGACCTGCTCACCGGCGTCGTGTCCGCGCTGCGCGCGCAGGGCCTCGCGCCGCTCGCCGCGGCCAGCGCGGGCGTGGCGCTGCATGCCGGCGCGGGCGACCACGCCGCCGCCGACCACGGCGAACGCGGCATGCAGCCCGCGGACCTGCTGCCCTGGCTGCGCCGGCTGGCCAACCCCAAGGTCGAACCGTGACCGATCGCGGGGCGGTGTCCCTGCACCTGGCCGATGCCGACGCGACTGCACGGCTCGCCGCCGCGCTGGCCGCGTCCGCGCCCGTGCCGGCGGTGGTGCACCTGCATGGCGACCTCGGCGCCGGCAAGTCCACGCTCGCCCGCGCGTGGCTGCGCACGCTCGGCGTGCAGGGCGCGATCCGGAGTCCCACCTACACGCTGGTCGAGCGCTATCCCATCGTCGACAGCCGTCTGCCCGAGGGCGGCGAGGCGTTGCACCTGGACCTCTACCGCATCGGCGAGGCCGGCGAGCTCGAGTTCCTCGGGCTCGATGGCGCGGAGGCGGCGCTCTGGCTGGTGGAGTGGCCCGAACGCGGCGGCCATGCGTTGCCGGCGGCGGACCTGGACGTTTTCCTGGCGATCGCCGGCCTGGGACGCGAGGCCCGGCTGGAGGCGGGGACGCCGGAGGCCCGGGCCTGGCTGGACCGGCTCGTTCAGGAATGCCAGTTGCGGGACCTTCCTGTCCCACGCTGACAGGAAGTCGCCACAGGTCCCGGATTCATAAGGGAAAAACCGGTTGACCACCCGGGGCGATAGTGCTTGAATCCGGCACATGCGATCGGTCACGACGACCCTGCGACGGTGCCTGAGCGGCGCGATGCTGCTGCTCGTCGTCGGCTTGTCGCCCGCATTCGCGAAGGAAATCAAGGGGTTGCGCGTTGACGCCGGGCCGACCGGCACCCGCGCGGAGATCCTGCTCGACACCGCGGCCGACTACACGCTGCTGACGCTGCAGGGCCCCGACCGGCTGGTCGTGGACCTGCCCGGCGTCGACCTGCCGTCCAACCTCCCGGTGCCCGACGGCCAGGGCCTGGTGCGCGCGGTGCGGACTGGCCATCCGGTGGCCGGCACGACGCGCGTCGTCTTCGACCTCGCCGCGCCGGTCGCCGTGCTCGGGCCCCGCCTCGAGCCGACCGTCGACGGCCAGCGCCTCGTCCTGCAGTGGCCGGGCGATGGCCCCGCACCGGCTGCCGCGCCGGCGCGCGACGAAGCCGCGGTGGCGACCGCGATCCTCAACGGCAGCGCACCCGCCGATCCGCCTGTCGACCCGGCCGCGGCGTCCGCCGCCGCGACCGCGCGCCTGATCGCCTCGATAACGTCGCCGGACACGACGGCGAGCACCACGGTGCAGGTCCCGGCGCGCGTCGCGACGGGGCAACCCGCGCCCGTGCCGCAGCCGCAACCGTACGCGCCGCCCGCGGTGCCCGCGGAGCCGACGCGTCCGCTGGTCATCGCGATCGACGCCGGCCATGGCGGGCAGGACCCGGGCGCGATCGGCAAGGGCGGGCGCCGCGAGAAGGACGTCACCCTCGCGATCGCCCGCGAACTGGCGCGCCAGGTCAACGCGACGCCCGGCCTGAAGGCCTACCTCACCCGCGACAGCGACGTGTTCATCCCGCTCTACAAGCGCGCGCGGCTGGCACG
>CAMLHR010000268.1 GCA_946479915.1 uncultured Lysobacter sp. | reverse complement strand
AGGCCGGTGCGCTGGACACGATGCTGTTCAAGGTCGCCGAGTTCTACGAGCAGGAAGTCGAGAACGCGGTGGACGCACTGTCGAGCCTGCTCGAGCCGATCATCATGATCTTCATCGGCGGCATCGTGGGCATGATGGTGGTCGGCATGTACCTGCCGATCTTCAAGCTCGCCGCCGCGATCTGACGGGCGCGGGCACGGATGGCCTACCTCGACACGAACCCCGCCCTCGGCTACCCGCTGGCCGCGGGCTTCGGGCTGCTGCTCGGCAGTTTCCTCAACGTCGTCATCCTGCGGCTGCCGAAGCGGCTCGAGTGGCAGTGGCAGCGCGACAGCCGCGAGATCCTCGGCGAGCCGGAGGCGTACGACCCGCCGCCGCCGGGCATCGTCGTCGAGCGCTCGCACTGCCCGCACTGCAAGCACCAGCTGTCCTGGTACGAGAACGTCCCGGTCCTGAGCTGGCTGGCGCTGCGCGGCAAGTGCCGCTCATGCAAGGCGCCCATCTCGTTCCAGTACCCCGCCGTCGAGCTGCTGACGATGGTGCTGATGGTCGCGTGCGTGTGGCGCTTCGGCTTCGGCTGGGAGGGCTTCGGCGCGATGGTGTTCACCGGGTTCCTGGTCGCGCTGTCGGGCATCGACCTGCGGACGCAACTGCTGCCCGACCAGCTCACGCTGCCGCTCATGTGGCTCGGGCTGATCGCCGCCGCGGACAACCTGTACATGCCGACCAAGCCGGCGTTGCTGGGCGCGCTCGCCGGCTACCTGAGCCTGTGGAGCGTCGTGTGGGTGTTCAAGCAGCTCACCGGCAAGGAAGGCATGGGCCACGGGGACTTCAAGCTGCTCGCGGCCATCGGCGCGTGGGTGGGCCTGTCCGGCGTGTTGCCGACGATCCTCCTGTCGTCCCTGGTCGGCGCGATCGTCGGGTCGGCCTGGCTGGCGGCGAAGGGCCGCGACCGGGCGACGCCGATCCCGTTCGGCCCCTACCTCGCCATCGCCGGCTGGATCGTCTTCTTCTGGGGCGAGCAGCTCGTCGACGCCTACATGCGCATCGCCGGCCTGGCGTAACCTCCGCGGCATGAGTGGATTCGTCGTGGGACTCACGGGCGGCGTCGCCTCGGGCAAGAGCGCGCTCGCCGACCGCTTCGCGGCGCTGGGCGCCACCGTCGCCGATGCGGACGTCGCCGCGCGCGAAGCCGTCGCCGTGGGCAGCGAGGGACTGGACGAGGTGGTCGCCGCGTTCGGGCGCGAGGTGCTGGACGCGCACGGCGCGCTCGACCGTCCCGCCATGCGCCGCCGCGTGTTCGCCGACGACGCCGCGCGGCGCACGCTGGAGTCGATCATCCACCCCCGGGTGCGCGCCTGGCTGCGGGCCGCCTGCCAGGCGGCGCCCGGCGCCTACGCGATCGCGGCCATCCCGCTGCTGGCGGAAGGCGGCGGCCGCCTGGCCTACCCCTGGCTGGACCGCATCCTGGTCGTGGACGTGCCACGCGACGTGCAGGTCGAGCGGCTGCTCGCGCGCGACGGCGTGGACCAGGCCCTGGCGGACCGCATGGTCGACGCGCAGGCGAGCCGCCGCGAACGGCTGGCGATCGCCGACGACATCGTGGTCAACGACGGCCCGATCGAACGCCTGGACGGGCTGGCGCGCGAGCTGGACGCGCAGTACCGCGCGTTGGCCGGGCCCACAGGCTCCTGATCGCGGCGATCCCCTGCGCGCCCTGCCGGCGCGCTTCCACGACGTCTCCCGGCGACATCCCGCCGATCGCGTAGATCGGCAGCGAGACGTGTTCGCGCAGGCCCGCGAAGGCGTCCCAGCCGATGCCCGGTTGCCCGGGATGCGTCGCGGTCTCGCGCACCGGCCCGAGCACCGCGAAGTCGCAGCCGAGCGCCTCGGCCGCGCGCAGGTCCTCCGCCGTGTGGCACGACGCCCCCACCGGCGCGCCGTCGGGGAGCGGGCGTCCGGCGAGCCCGGCCAGCTGCCTGGCCTGCAGGTGCACGCCGATCCCGAGCTCGCGCGCGAGGGCGACGTCGCCGTTGACCAGCACCTCGGCGCCCGCGGCGCGGCACCGCTCGACCGCGCCGGCGCAGGCCCTGGCCCAGCGCGCCGCGTCGGCGCCGGGGGACCGGAGATGCACCATGGGGGGAACCCGTCGCTGGAGCGGCTCCCACAGGGCCGTCGTCGCGTGGGCTTCGAGCGTCGCGTCCAGCGCGCGCAGCCACGCCGCCTCGTCGTCGCCGACCGGCGGCGTCACGAGGTAGCGGTCGGGCCGCAGCAGGGCCGCGACCACCGGCCGGTCCGCCGGCGGCATCGCATAGCCCGGCAGCTTGTCCGGCGGCACCCAGGCCAGCGCCTGGCCCTCGTGGCCCTTCGGCGTGCCGTCCCAGTCGTGCACGAAGCGCACGTCCAGGCGCAGCCGCTTGTGCGGATACGCCTGCGGCACCGCGATCACGGGCGCGCCGACCTGGACCTCGATCCCGAGCTCCTCGCGCAGTTCGCGCGCCAGCGCGGCCTCGGGCGACTCGCCCGGCTCGCGCTTGCCGCCCGGGAACTCCCAGAAGCCCGCGAGGTCGCGCCCTTCCGTCCGGCGGGCGAGCAGCACGCGTCCGGCGGCGTCGGTGATGACGCCGGCCAGGACGTGCACCGCGCCTGTCACCCCAGCTGCCCGTGGCAATGCTTGAACTTCTTGCCGCTGCCGCAGGGGCACGGGTCGTTGCGGCCGACCTTGGGCATGGCGCGCGCGGGCTGCTGCGGGCCCTGGCCCGCCGCGGCGGCCGCGGCCGCCTCCTCGTCCGCGCCGTACCCGCCGGCGTCGGCATGCT
>CAMLHR010000267.1 GCA_946479915.1 uncultured Lysobacter sp. | reverse complement strand
ACCGCGGTCGGGCTGGTCACGGCACCGGGGGGGCGCGGCCTCATCGCGTCGACGTTGCAAGCGCGCGGCGCCGACGTGGTGCGCGCGGACGTCTACGCGCGCGTGCCGCTCGCGCCATCGCCGCGTGCCGTGGCGGCCATCGCGTCGCTGGGGGTGCCGGCCGTCGTGCTGCTGAGCAGCGCGGGTGCGCTGGAACAGGTCGTGGCGGGCTTGCCGCCGCGCGCGCTCGCCGTCTTCCGCGATTGCGCCGTCGCCGCCGCGAGCGACCGCCTGGTCGCGCTTGCGCGCGCCCAGGGGTTCTCGCCGGTGCGCCGCGCGGAGGGACCCCGGCCCGCGCAACTGGTGGCCGCGGCCGCCGCGCTCGTTCCGCTAGCATGCCCGCGATGAGCGACCCCGCACCGCCCGTCCCGCCGCCCGCCCGTCCCGCCCGCCGCGGCGGCGGCACCGCCGTCGGGTTGCTGCTGCTCGCGTTGCTGGCGGCGGCGTGGTTCGGCTGGCGCTGGTGGCAGGACCAGGTCGACGCGCGCGATGCGCAGGCCGGCCAGCAGGCGCGCGTCGCGGCGCTCGAAGCGCGCGTGGACGCGTTGCGGCGCGACCAGCGCGCGAACGCCGAACGCCTGCAGCAGGCCGCAGCCACCAACCGGCTGCTGCGGGAGGAACTGCTCGGGCTCGGCCAGCGCGCCGCGCTGCTCGAGGACAGCCTGGCCGACCTGGAAGGCAGCGGGGCCGGCGGCATGCGGGCGCTGCGCCTGGACGAGGCGGAACTGCTGCTGGCGACCGCGGCCGAACGGCTCCTCGCCGGCGACCTGGACGGCGCGCGACGCGCCTATGCGCTCGCGGCCGGCGTGCTGGAGCGGCTCGACGCCCCGGACCTGATCGACCTGCGCCAGGCGCTGGCCCAGGAGCGCGCCGTGCTCGACGCCGCGGGCGCCGACCCGCTGGACGACGCGCGCGCGCGCCTGGATGCCTTCGCCGGCTCGCTCGACGCGCTGCCCGCGCGCGCGTCGCGCGAACTGCCGGACTCGGCGCCGTGGTGGCGACGGCTGGCCTCGCGCGTCGTAGACGTGCGCCCGACCGGCGACGTGCAGGTGGCCGCGCCGGCCGAGCGCGCGGCCGGACTGGCGGCGCTGCAGGTCGAGCTCGCGCTCGCGCGCGCGGCCATGGAGCGCCGCGACGAGGCCGCGTTCGGGCAGGCCCTGTCCCGCATCGACGGGTGGCTGCTGCGCCTGTGGCCGCCATCGAAGGAACGCCGGGCACGCCGGGCGGCGCTGCGTGCGTTGCGGGAGGCGCCGCTGCGCTTCGCTTCACCCGAGCTCGGCAGCACGCTCGCGCAGTTGCAGCGGCTGCGCGAAGGATGAATGCGCGGCGCCGCGCCGGGATGCCTTCCACGCCATCGCCACGCTGCCCTGTTTAGCGTGGTGCACGCCATGTCAGGAGAGTCCCGATGAACCTCTTCCGCAACCTGCTTTTCTGGCTCGTGCTCGCGCTCGCGGGTGCGTTGCTGGCCCAGGTGCTGCTGCAGGATCCCGGCCTGGTGCTGGTCCGCTTCCGCGGCACCGACTACAGCACCACCGTCGCGTTCGCGGTGCTGATGCTCGTGGCGGGCGTGGCCGCCCTGTGGCTGCTCTGGCAGGCATTGAGCCTGCCGTTCCGCGCCTGGCACGGGCGGCGCGACCGGAAGTCGCGCGCGCGCCTGCTCGACGGCTTCTCGCTGCTCCAGCAGGGGCACTGGGCGCGCGCGGAGAAGCTGCTCGCGCAGGCGGCCGCGGACGACCCGGCGAGCGAGGCGGTCGCCCGCAGCGCGGCGGTGCGCGCGGCCGAGGCGCGTGGCGATTCCGCCGCGGCGCAGGCGCTGCTCGACGGCTTCGACGACCGCCACCCGACGACGCGCGCGCTGGTCGCGGCCGAGCGCGCGCTGCTGCAGGGCCGGCCCACGGATGCGCTGGTCGCGCTGGACGCACCCGCCGCGCAGCCGCTGCCGCCGCGCGGGCTGGCGTTGCGCGCGGAGGCAATGGCGACGTCGGGGCTCGCGGCACAGGCGTACGGGCTGCTGGGCCCGATGCGGCAACAGCAGGCGCTCGCCCCCGCGCGCCTGGACGAACTGGAGGAACAGTGGGCCGCCGCCGCGCTGCGCGAGGCGCCGGACGCGAACCTGCTCGCGGAACGCTGGGAGGCGCTGCCGCGCGGCCTGAAGGGCGACCCGGACGTGGTGTCCGCCTATGCCGCTCGCGCCGCGGCGCTGCGCTGGGACGACGCCGCGCTCGGCAGCCTGGAGCAGGCGCTCGACCAGCGCTGGGACGAGAGCCTGGCGGCGCAGTACGGCGCGTTGCAGGTCGGGCGCGTGGAGCAGCGGCGCGAGCACGCCGAACGCTGGCTCAAGGCGCATCCCGCGAGCCCGGCGCTGTTGCTGACGCTGGCGCGGATCGCGCGCGAGCAGGGCCAGTGGAGCGTCGCCGAGGACTACCTCAACCGCGCGCTGGCGCAGGGCGCGGGCGGCGAGGCGTGGGAGGAACTCGGCCACGGGTTCACGGTCGCCGGCGACGAGCCGCGCGCCCGCCAGTGCTACGCGAACGCGCTGCGCGCCGCGCGCGGCGAAGCCCCGGTGGAGCTGCCCGGCCGCGACCTCCGCCAGAAGATCCACGATTCCGCGGTCCTCGAGGAACGCAACGAGCACGGCATGCCGCGCCTGCGCGGCTGATCAGCGCCTCGAAATTCTTGTGGGAGCCGCTTCAGCGGCGATGCGCTTTCGCCAAGAGCCGGCGCGCGTGTGGGTACGCGAGGAGGCCACCGGCATGCGCGGGGGGTGTTCCGCCGGCATGAGTCCGCGTCCAGCTCCC
>CAMLHR010000266.1 GCA_946479915.1 uncultured Lysobacter sp. | reverse complement strand
CCCGGCGGCGTGCCGGTCCCGGTGCCGGTGCCCGCAAGGTTGGGTCGGCCCTCGCCGTCGAACAGGCCCTCGCCTCCGTCGGCGTCTCCGCCCGGACGGTTGCGCAGCGCATCGTCCCAGTCGTCGCCACGGGTCGGCGACGGCCAGCTGCCCGGGGCGACCACCGGTTCCGGTCCGGCGCCCGCCACGGGCGACGCCGCCTGCGCGCCCGGCACGGTCGCTTCCGCGCCGCTCGCCGCCTCCGTCGCACCGGCGTCCACCTCGCCCGCCGCGGCTTCCCCGGCGTCGGCCAGCGCATCGGCCGCACCGGCCTCCGCTTCGGCATCGGGCGCCCCCGCCGAGGCGTCCGGACGTCCCGCGGGCTCGGGAATCGTGGCGACGGCGACATCGGGCACGGTCGCCGCCGCCGGTTGCGCGCCGACTGTCGGTGACGGCACCGGCCTGTCGGGCAGCCGCGCCACGGCGGCGGGTTCGGGCGACGGCACCTGCCGCGACGGCAACGCGAGCACGGGACGCGTGGCGTCCGGCACGTCCACCGCGACCGTGGGCAGGCGCGCCGGCAGGTTCGCCTCGATTGCGTCGACGACCTCGGGGGCCGGGACTTCGCGCGACGGCACCGCGAGTTCGGGCACGCGCACCTGCACCTCCCGCGTCGTGGGCGGCGGCAGCACGAACGCGATGTCCGGCTCCGCCACCTCGGTGACCTGCAACGGTTGCTCGGCGGGCAACGCCGGCGTGGGGATCTCGCGCTGCGGCAGCGGCGGCGCGGTGGCGGCGACCGCTGGCGCGACCACGTCGACCGGGAGGTCCGGCAGCGCCGGGACGGGCGCGCTCGCGACGTCGGGCACCACGTCCGGCGTCGGCTGCGGCGCGCGCTCGGGCGTGCCTGCCTGCGCGGCACGTGGCGCCGCACGCGCGTCGGCGGCCTCGCGCACGGGCGGGACCGGGCCGCCGCCGGCGTCCTCCGGCGTCCCCGTCCCGATGAATTCGACCTGCACCACCGCGGCCTCGCCTTCCTCGGCGAGGGGCAGCGCGAGGTACTGCAGGTACATCAGCCAGGCGAGCAGCACCGCGAAGCACGCGTGCGCCACGAGGCTCGTCGCCATCGCGGTGATGCGCACCCAGCGTTCGTCACGCGTGGCCGGATGCCACTGCTGCCGCCACAACGCACCGAACGCCTGCCAGCGCGTCAGCGCCGCGCTGCGCCGCGGCGGCAGGCGCACCGGGCGCCCGAGGAACTGTTCGACGAACGCACCGGGCAATGCCCCCGTCACTGCGCCGGCGCGCGCCGGCAGCGACTGCAGCCACTGTTCCCACCCGGGCGGCAACCGCCCCGGTTCCTCGGGGCGGATCGACTTCAGGGTGCGCCTGCGTCGCAGGACTTCGAGGAGGTCGGCGGCAGAGAACAAGTGGGTGACCGCTGCGCGGGCGGGCGTCGGTCAGGCCGCGTCGCGCGGCAGGTAGGGCGCCTCGCCGGTGGCATGGTCGGTGGCGTCACGGACCGCGGTGACACCCGGCACCTGCTCCACCAGCGTCTTCTCGATGCCCTGCTTCAACGTCACGTCGGCCATGCCGCACCCGTGGCAGCCCCCACCGAAGCGCAGCACCACCACGCCGTCGGCGGTCACTTCCTGCACCGACACATGGCCGCCGTGCTGCGCGAGCTGCGGGTTGACCTCGTGCTCGACGGTCCAGCGCACGCGCTCGACCAGCGATGCCTCCGCGTCCGGCGCCACGCCCTTGATGCGCGGCGCGCGGATCTGCAGCTGGCCGCCGGTGGGCTGCTGCGCGTAGTCGATCTCCGCGCCGTCCAGGAACGGCACGCTCGCCGCGTCCAGCCACAGCGTGAAGCCCTCGCAGTCGATCGCCCATTCATCGCCCTGCAGCTCGGCGGGCTCGGCGAACTCGAGGCGCACGTCCGCCCTGGTCGTCCCCGGATGCATCGCCGAGAGCCTGACGCCCAGCCCCGGCAACGCCTCGCGTTCGATCAACCTGCGGAAATGCGACTGCGCGGATTCGGAAATCTGGATCATGGTGCCTGGCCAACCTGACTGCGGGCTATTCTAGCGAGGCGCACGCGGCAGACCCGCCGCGCCTGCACGATACGACCACCGGTGGCATGGTTTCGTTCACGCGACCTCCACCGCGCCCCGGGAGCCAGCCGTGATGTCCGACCTCGTCCCCCTCGCCCAGGCCCATTGCATTCCCCGCCGCGGCAGCGAACACAAACTGCCCGAGGCCCGCGTGCGCGAACTGCTGCCGGAGGTTCCCGGCTGGGAGCTCTCCGAGGGTGGCAAGGCCTTGTGCAGGACGTTCACCTTCGACGACTACCATCGGACGATGGCCTTCGTGAACGCCCTCGCGTACGTCGCGCACCGGGAGGACCACCATCCCGACCTCGGCGTGCACTACGACCGCTGCGTGGTGCGCTATTCGACGCACGACGTCGGCGGGCTGAGCGAGAACGACTTCATCTGCGCGGCCAAGGCCGCCGCGCTGGTGGACTGACGTGCGCCTCGTCGTCCCGTTCGCGCTGGCCGCCTCGCTCGCCGCCTGCGATGCGCCGCCGGCGCCGCAGTCGTTCCCGTCCACGAACGTCACCGCCCTGGACACGCCGCCGCCCGAGTACCCGATCGAGCTGGCCTGCGACGGCATCGGCGGCAAGGTCGAACTGGTGGTGACCGTCGGCCCGGAGGGCAACGTCACCGGCGCGACGACGCGGGAGAGCAGCGGCCAGCCGGCCCTCGACGCCGCGGCGCTGGAAGCCGTGCGCAGCTGGCGCTTCCGCGCGGCGACCCGCAACGGCCAGCCGGTGAGCACCGACATCGCGGTGCCGATGACGTTCAAC
>CAMLHR010000265.1 GCA_946479915.1 uncultured Lysobacter sp. | reverse complement strand
GTCGAAATGCTCGCGCAGCACCTTGGCGCAGCCCTCGTGGACGACGCGCGCGGCAGCTGGTACCGCGCGTTCGGGCATCGCATCGAGGGCGAGGCGCGGCTCGACGCGCCGGCGCGCGCGAAGCAACTGCGGGAACGCTTCGACCGCGCATGGGAACGGGCACGCCCGGTCACCGAGTACCGCGTCCTGGGTGCCTGAACCGTGTAGGCCGGACTGGACCCACGGGCTATACTTGAAGACCTTTCGTGCACGCATTCAGCGACGACCCTTCGTCGCTGGCGCGCACGCGCAGCGCCTGCCCCCACCGTCGAGTCCCCCGTCCACCGTGGCCAGTCTCCTCAAGCAGTTCGCCCAGTCCTCCCAGTTCGGCGCCAACGCCGCCTACCTCGAGGACCTCTACGAGCAGTACCTGGTCGCGCCCGACAGCGTCGGACCGGAATGGCGCAAGTGGTTCGACGGCTTCGAGGGGCGCGCCGCGGGCGACGTCCCCCATTCCGCCATCGCCCAGGCGGTCGCCGAGGCCGGCCGGCGCGCGACGCGCGGCCTGGCCGCGGCGGCGGGCGCGCCTGCCGCGGGCATGCCCGACGTCCGCGAGCTCGCGGTCGGCAAGCTGGTCACCGCCTACCGCAGCCGGGGACACCTCGGGGCCCGCCTGGACCCGCTCGGCCTGTTGCCCAAGCCCGATGCCCCGGACCTGGGCCTGGGCTTCCACCGTCTTTCGGAGAGCGACCTGGACGTCGAGTTCGGGACCGGCGGCGTCGCCGGTCGCGACCGCATGCGCCTGCGCGACCTGCTGTCCCTGCTGCAGGCGACCTACACCGGCCCCATCGGGGCCGAGTTCATGCACATCAGCGACGCCGAACAGCGCCGCTGGATCTACCAGCGCCTGGAGGCCGCCGGCGGCGACTACGGCATCGACGCGGCCGGCAAGCGCCGCATCCTGGAGCGCCTGACCGCGGCCGAGGGGCTGGAGCGCTACCTCCACACCAAGTACGTCGGCCAGAAGCGGTTCTCGCTGGAGGGCGGCGATTCGCTGATCCCGCTGCTGGACGTGGTCATCCGCCGCGCCGGCGGCGACGGCATGAAGGAAGTGGTGATGGGCATGGCCCATCGCGGCCGCCTCAACGTGCTGGTCAACACGCTCGGCAAGCCGCCCCGCAAGCTGTTCGACGAGTTCGAGGGCAAGTTCGAGAACAAGTCGGGCGACCGCGCGCACACCGGCGACGTGAAGTACCACCTGGGCTTCTCCGCCGACATCGCCACCGACGGCGGCCCCGTGCACGTCGCCCTCGCCTTCAACCCGTCGCACCTGGAGATCGTGGATCCCGTGGTCGTCGGCAGCGTGCGTTCGCGCCAGCACCGCCGCGGCGACAAGGCGCGCAGGCAGGTCCTCCCCGTGCTGCTGCACGGCGACGCCGCGTTCGCCGGCCAGGGCGTGGTGATGGAGCTGCTGCAGATGTCGCAGGCGCGCGGGTTCGCGGTCGGCGGTACGGTGCACGTGGTGATCAACAACCAGGTCGGCTTCACGACCTCCGACCGCGCCGACGCGCGTTCGACCCTGTACTGCACGGACGTGGCCAAGATGGTCGACGCGCCCGTGCTGCACGTGAACGGCGACGACCCGGAAGCGGTCGCGTTCTGCGCAGGCCTCGCGTTCGACTTCCGCCAGCGCTTCGGCAAGGACGTGGTCATCGACCTCGTCTGCTACCGCCGCCACGGCCACAACGAGGCCGACGAGCCGGCCGCGACGCAGCCGCTGATGTACCAGGCCATCCGCAAGCACCCGACGACCCGCGAGCTCTACGCCAACCGGCTCGCGGAGGCAGGCGTGCTGCCGGCCGCGGACGCGAAGGCGCTGGTCGACGCGTACCGCGACAAGCTCGACCAGGGCGTGGTGGCCACCGAGCTGGCGGACGTGAAGGACGACGAATTCACCATCGACTGGTCGAAGTACCTGGCGGGCCAGCTGTCCGACCCGGTGGACACGACGGTCGAGCGCGGCACGCTGGACCAGCTCGCCGCCACGATCAACACGATCCCCGACGGCGTGAAGCTGCACGCCCGCGTGGCGAAGATCTACGAGGACCGCCGGCGCATGGCCGCCGGCGAGCAGCCCGGCGACTGGGGCTTCGCCGAGAACCTGGCCTACGCCACGCTGCTGCGCGAGGGCTACAAGCTGCGCCTGGTCGGCCAGGATTCCGGCCGCGGCACGTTCTTCCACCGCCACGCGATCCTCCACGACCAGGCGACGGACAACTGGCACCTGCCGCTGCGCGCGCTGGTCGAGAACCCCGAGACGGTCACCATCATCGACTCGCTGCTCAGCGAGGAGGCGGTGATGGCGTTCGAGTACGGCTATTCGACCGCGGACCCCAAGACGCTCGACATCTGGGAGGCCCAGTTCGGCGACTTCGCCAACGGTGCGCAGGTCGTGATCGACCAGTTCCTGTCGTCGGGCGAGGCGAAGTGGGGGCGGTTGTGCGGCCTGGCGCTGTTCCTGCCGCACGGCTACGAGGGCCAGGGACCCGAACACAGTTCCGCGCGCCTGGAGCGCTTCCTGCAGTTGTGCGCGCTCGACAACATGCTGGTCTGCGCCCCCACCACGCCGGCGCAGGCGTTCCACATGATCCGCCGGCAGATGCGCATGACCACGCGCAAGCCGCTGGTGGTCATGACGCCCAAGTCGCTGCTGCGCCACAAGCTGGCGGTGTCCTCGCTCGACGAGCTGGCCGCCGGCGGCTTCCAGCGCCTGATCCCGGACGCCAACGCGACCGCGAAGCAGGTGCGCCGCGTCGTGCTGTGCTCCGGCAAGGTCTACTACGACCTGCTCGAGGAAGCCCGGAAGCAGTCCATGGACG
>CAMLHR010000264.1 GCA_946479915.1 uncultured Lysobacter sp. | reverse complement strand
CCGGGGGCCGACCTGGTCGGCTACGGTTCGGGTGCGGTGCTGCTGATCCTCGACGCCGTCGGCGGCCTGGACTACGCGCTCACCAACCAGTTCAGCTACGACAACCCGATCCGCGTGACCAGCAACTCCTGGGGCAGCTCGGGCAAGTTCGATCCGCTCAATCCGGTGAACGTCGCGACCTACGAGCTGTACAAGCGCGGCATCGTGAGCGTGTTCGCCGCGGGCAACGACGGCCCGGGGGAAGACACGCACAACCCGTACGCGCAGGCGCCGTGGGTGATCTCCGTCGGCGCCAGCGAGAAGGACGCGGTGCTGACCTCGTTCTCCTCGCGCGGCAAGCGCGGCGAGACCGGGACGTTCACCATGCCCGACGGGCGCGAGTGGACCTACTTCAACCAGCCGACGATCGTCGCGGCGGGCGTGGACATCGTCTCCACGCGCACGCTGACCGGCGCGCTGCCGCCGCTGGCCGCGGAGTTCGACGCCAACAACCTCGAGCCGGCGTACCTGCCGTTCTACACGCACATGAGCGGGACCTCGATGGCCACGCCGCACGTGGCGGGCATCGTCGCGCTGCTGCTGGAGGCGAACCCGCACCTCAACCCCGCGCAGGTCAAGGACATCCTGGAGCGCACCGCGACCAACATGGGCGGGCGCCTGGAATGGGAGGCCGGTGCCGGCCACGTCAATGCGTACGCCGCGCTGGCGGAGGCCAGCGGCATGCGCAGCGACTACGGCGCGACCGTCAACACGCTGCGCGAATTCAACAGCAACGCGTTGCTGGCGCCGGGCGGCGAGCCGCTGCCGTTCTCGATCCTGTTCTCGCCAGTGGGTACGGTCGAGAGCAAGACCTTCGAGGTCGGGCCCGAAGTCGCGTGGGTCGCGGCGCGCGCCACCGTGGACAACACGGTCGCGGTGGTGCTCACCGATCCGGACGGCGTGCAATACGGCTCGGCGATCGCATTGCCGGCGATCGGCAGCACCATCGTCGCCGGCGGCCCGGGCAAGGCCGGCACCTGGTCGGTCACGGTGCGCGGCATCGGCTCGGTGTCCGGCGTGGCGGTCGACCCGCTCGCGGTCACCAACGGCTACGCCGCGCCCGGCTACGTGGACGGCGAAGTGACGTTCCTCAACAGCGGCGGCTACACCGGCCTGGACGACATCGACGGCCACATCGCGCAGAAGGCGATCGAGCATGCCGTTGCCTACCGGCTGGTGGACGGGTATTCCGACCGCCGCTTCCGTCCGGACCAGTACATCCGCCGCCGCGAACTGGCGCAGTACCTGATGGGCAACACCATCCGGCAGTCGCTGCCGCTCGACGGCACGCCGAGCTTCGGCGACCTCGACACCGCAAGCCCCTACTACGCGTACGCCGAATCCGCCGTGGCGCGCGGCGGCGCGCTGCGCGACCTCGAGCAGGACCAGGCGGGCGTGATGGGCCTGTACAACGGGCAGTTCCATCCGAACGACGCGGTGACGCGCGCGAGCCTGGCGTATTCGCTGGTGCAGGCGCTGGCGCTGCAGGACCAGGCCGTGGCGTTCTCGGGCGAGATGACGGCGTTCCACGACGGCCAGCGCATCCCGCTGGACGACGCGGGCCGGATTCCCGCGCCGCTGCGCGGCTACGTCCAGCTCGCGCTCGACATGGGCCTGCTCAACGCGCGCTTCAGCCTGACCCAGGGTCCGTTCGACATGTCTCCGACGCTGCATGCGCGCTTCGATCCGTCCGAGCGCGTGACCCGCGCCGGCTGGTCGGTCGCCGCAGGCCGCTTCCTCACCCAGTACCAGGCGGCGCAGGACTGAGCCGCCTCGAGCGTCCCCCTAGCATCGCGCGTCCCCCCTGTCACGCGATGCCAGGTCCCCGGCGGCCCGGGCAACCGGGCCGCCTTTTTCATTGCCGGCGGAGCAACGGATACGGGTTGATCGCGGTGCCGCGCCACCAGGATTTCTCCGGCCCCAGTTCGAAGATGCCGAAGTGCAGGTGCGGCGCGTCCGCGCTCGCGTTGCCGGAACTGCCGACGTAACCGATCACCTCGCCGCGGCGCACCTTGTCGCCCTCCTCCAGGCCGGGCGCGTAGCGCTGCAGGTGCGCGTAGTAATAGGTGTGGGTCTCGTCGGGGTTGAACTGGTAGATGGTCAGGCCGCCGTTGTCGCTGTCGAACAGCTTCTCGATGGTGCCGTCGGCGGTGGCGAGCACCGGCGTCCCGGCGGGGGCCATGATGTCGAGCGCCTCGTGGATGCGGTCGGTGCCGCGCTTGTCGTCGAAGGTGTCGATGAGCGCGTCCGGCGAGATCCCCGCGACCGGGACCAGCAGCCGATCCGCCGGAACCGTGGCCGCCGCGCTTGCAGCAGTGGCTGTGGGAGCCGCTTCAGCGGCGACTTCCGGGGTGGCTCGCGCCTCGGCTCCGGATGTGGGAGCCGCTTCAGCGGCGACCTCCCTGGGCTCCGGGCAATCGCAATCCGAAGGCCCCCGCGCCACCAGGAAGTACACCGCATTGGCCCCGACCAGCAGCCCGACGAGGAACAGCAGCAAGCCGCGCATCACGCCTCCCGGGTCATTCGCGCAGGTGGACCGGCGTGCCCGGCCCGACCGAGTTCGCGACCAGGTCCGCGCTCCAGTTGGTCAGCCGGATGCAGCCGTGGGACTGAGTCTTGCCGATCGTCCGCGGCACCGGCGTGCCGTGGATGCCGTAGTGCTCCTTCGAGAGGTCGATCCACACCACGCCGACCGGGTTGTTCGGGCCGGGCGGGATCTGTGCCTCCGAGTGCGACGGGTCGGCGTCCCAGAACAGGTCCGGGTTGTAGTTGAAGGTCGGGTCGCGCGCGACGCCGTTGACCTTCCAGTCGCCGATCGGCAGCGGGTCGTGCTCG
>CAMLHR010000263.1 GCA_946479915.1 uncultured Lysobacter sp. | reverse complement strand
GGTGGCCCTGCTCGCCTCGTGCGCGAACACGCGGGTGATCCCGTCGCGCGGCGTCGCGCGGACGGTCGACCGTGACGGCGCGACGACGGTCGTCCGGCGCGGCGACACGCTGTACGGGATCGCGTTCCGCAACGGCCTGGACTACCGCGACGTCGCGGCCTGGAACGGGATCGGGCCGCCGTACACCATCTACCCCGGCCAGCGGCTGCGCCTGTCCGGCCCCGGCGGGGCGGGGCGCCGGGTCGCCACGCGTCCGGTGCAGGAACCGGTCCGCCGGCCGGACACGACGCCGACCACGACGCGCCCCCCCACGACGCCGCCTCCGGTCGCCAGCCACCTGGGCTGGACGTGGCCGGCCCAGGGCCAACTGGTCGGCACGTTCGCGGCGGGCGATCCGACCCGCCAGGGCATCGACATCGCGGGCGAACGCGGCGACCCGGTGCGCGCCGCGGCCGATGGCGTGGTCGTCTATTCGGGCTCGGGCCTGGTCGGCTACGGCGAGCTGGTGATCGTCAAGCACGACGAGTCCTGGCTGTCGGCCTACGGGCACAACCGCGCGCGGCTGGTCCAGGAAGGGGCCCGGGTGAAGGCGGGGCAGCAGATCGCCGAGATGGGCCGGACCGGCGCCGATCGCGACATGCTGCACTTCGAGATCCGGCACGACGGCAAGCCGGTGGATCCGCTGCGCTACCTGCCGCGCAGGTGAGCTAGCCGAGGATCAGCGCCGCGACGACGTTGCGGTGTTCCCCCGCCAGCACGTGGAACGTGCGCGCGGCGGCGGGATTGGCCATCACTTCCAGGCCGATGCCGCGCGAGAGGCAGGCCGCCATGACGCTCGCGGGCGGGAAAACCTGGCGCTCGCCCGTGCCCAGCACCACCACGTCCGGACGCAGCGCCAGGACGGGCTCGAGGTCCCCGGCGGTCATCGCGGAGGCCTCGGTGACGGGCCAGTCCTCGACCAGGTCGCCCGGCGCGATCACGAAGCTGCGCACCAGCGTGCGCTCGTTGACCAGCGCCGTGTCGCCGTTGGCGCCGCGCAGGACGAAGGCGTAGTCGGGGCGGTCGTAGTCGAGCTGCACGGCGCGGTCCGTCCTCAGCGCGGCAGCACGATCCGCCGCTTGTCCTTCGAGGGCCGGTAGAGCACCGCGGTGTGCCCGATGCGCTGGACCAGCGTGGCGTCGGTGCGCCCGGCCAGGTCCGCGATCATCGCGTCGCGGGCCTCGCGGTCCTGCGCCGCGACCTTGACCTTGATGAGTTCGTGCTGCTCCAGGGCCGCCTCCACCTCGGCGACGAGCGCTTCGGTGACCCCTTTCGCGCCGGTCTGGAGCATCGCCCGCAGGTCGTGCGCCTGGCCGCGCAGGAAGCGGGTCTGGGCGGCGGTCAGGGCGGTCGGCATGCGGGATTTTCTGCGGGAAAAATCGGGGTCGCAGGGTATCATGCAGGGCTTATGCCGAGCCGCAGCAAATCCAGCCAGCGATGGCTGAAGGAGCACTTTTCCGATCCCTACGTGAAGAAGGCGCAGGCGGAGGGATTGCGCTCGCGAGCGGCGTACAAGCTGGAGGAACTGGTCGCGCGCGACCGCCTGCTCAAGCCCGGCATGGTCGTGGTGGACCTGGGCGCCGCGCCCGGCGGCTGGTCGCAGTGGGTCCGCCAGGCGCTCGGCGGCGAGGGGCGCGTGATCGCGCTGGACATCCTGGAGATGCCCCCGCTGGCCGGCGTGGAGTTCCTTCATGGCGATTTCAGGGAGGATGCGGTCCTATCGAGCCTCGAATCCACGCTGGCCGGGCAGCCGGTCGACCTTGTGCTGTCCGACATGGCCCCCAACAAGAGTGGGATGGATGCGGTGGACCAGCCGCGGATGATGCACCTGGCGGAACTGGCGATGGAGTTCGCCGACCACCACCTCAGGCCCGGCGGCGCGTTCCTGATCAAGCTCTTCCACGGCGCCGGTTTCGACGATTACGTGCGCGATCTGCGGCGCCGCTACGGCAAGGTGGCGATCCGCAAGCCCGCCGCCTCCCGCAAGCGCTCGCCCGAGGTGTACGCGCTGGCCCAAGATAAACTGCCGGTGCCCAGGTAGGCGCCGCCCCCCGAACGGAATGCGAATGAACGACTTGGCCAAGAATCTGATGCTCTGGGTGATCGTGGCCGTCGTGCTGATGGTCGTGTTCCAGGGGTTCACGCCGCGCGGCGCCGCCACCGGCGGCACCGAGGTCCTGTACTCGGAGTTCATGCGCGACGTCCGCGCCGACCGCATCGAGCGCGTCGAGATCGCCGGCGACGAGAAGACGATCACCTTCGAGCGCAGCGACGGCTCCACCGGCACGACCATCGCGCCGCGCCGCGACGACCGCATGGTGGACGACCTGATCAACCACGACGTCGCCATCGACCAGCAGCCGAGCGACACCGGTCCCTCCTTCTGGATGCTGGTGCTGAACTTCGCGCCGTGGCTGCTGTTCATCGGCATCTGGATCTACTTCATGCGCCAGATGCAGCAGGGCGGCGGCAAGGGCGCGATGTCCTTCGGCCGCTCGCGCGCCAAGCTGCTCAACGAGGACCAGACCAAGGTCACCTTCGCCGACGTCGCCGGCTGCGACGAGGCCAAGGAAGAAGTGTCCGAGCTGGTCGAGTTCCTGCGCGACCCGACCAAGTTCCAGAAGCTGGGCGGCAAGATCCCGCGCGGCGTGCTGATGGTCGGCCCGCCGGGCACCGGCAAGACGCTGCTGGCCAAGGCCATCGCCGGCGAGGCGAAGGTGCCGTTCTTCTCGATCTCCGGTTCGGACTTCGTCGAGATGTTCGTCGGCGTGGGCGCGTCCCGCGTGCGCGACATGTTCGAGCAGGCCAAGAAGCACGCGCCGTGCATCATCTTCA
>CAMLHR010000262.1 GCA_946479915.1 uncultured Lysobacter sp. | reverse complement strand
GCACGGCCCAGGTCAGCAGCACCGTGGCCAGCACGACGCGCCCGATGTAGAGGTCGTGGACCCGGGGGAAGACCGGCCAGGGGCGGGCGGCGCTCATGCGCGCCAACGCCAGGCCGGCCGCCCGTCGCGGGCGTAGAACCAGGCGCCCAGCACCAGCAAGGGCAGCACCAGCCACCACAGGCCGGCCGCGGGCGGCACGCTGCCGGCCGCGATCCACCCGGTGCCGAGCGTCGCCAGGTTCATGCCGACCAGGTAGGCGAGGAAGCCGAGCAGCACCCGTCCGTAGCGCGTCTGGCGCGGGCCGCTGCGCGCCAGCGGCACCGCCAGCAGCGCGAAGGCGAGCGCGAGCAGGGGCGGCGCCATCCGCCAGTGCAGCTGCGCCTGCGCCGCCGGCCGCGGGTCGCCCAGCAGCGCCAGGGTCGGCAGGATCTCCGGATCGTCCTCGTCCGCGACCTCCTCGCGGTCGGGGAGCCGGATCTCGTTGGCCTCGTAGCGCATCAGCCGGTAGTCGAGCGCGCCGTCCACCGGGCCCTCGACCCGGAACCCGTCCTCCAGCCGCAGGTAGCGGTCGTCGCCCTCGCCGAAGTACAGCCGGCCGCCGGTCGCGGTGGTCACGTCCATCCGGTCGCCGTGCTGGCGGTGCACGAAGATGCGGTGCAACTGTTCGCCGTCCGTGCTCGCCGCGCCGATGTACACCACGCCCCCGTCCGGGAGCGAGGTGAACCGGCCGGGCTCCATGCCGGCCACGACCAGGCTGCGGTTCGCCTCCTCGATCATCGCGTTGGACGTGCGCTGGCCCAGCGGGCCCAGCCACAGCGAGCACGCCGCGATCACCGCCAGCACCGGGACGAGCAGCCAGGCCAGTGGCCGGGCCAGGCGCCCCGGCCCGACGCCGACGGCGGCGAGCACCGGCATTTCCGAATCCCGGTAGAGCCGGCCCAGCGCCAGCAGCAGCCCGAGCATCAGCGCCAGCGGCAGGATCAGCGGCAGGTAGGACAGCAGCTGCAGCCCGAGTTGGGACAGCATCAGCGAGGCAGGCACCTTGCCGCGCGCGATCCGGTCGAGGACCACCCCGACCAGCGCGCTCATGCTGACCATGCCGAGCACGACCAGGGCCGCGAAGGTGGACTGCGCGAATTCGCGGAACAGGTAGCGGTCGAGCGTCGGCATGGGGTCTGCTTTAGAATTGTCGCCTTTGCGCGATCTTGCGGCGATTGTACGGAAACTGCCGCCTCCCACATTGGAACTGTCTTGATGAGCCTCGAATTCACCCTGAACCGCGACCGCGCCCAACAGGCCGACGTCGATTGCCTGGTCGCCGGCGTGTTCGCCGACGGCAGCCTCACCCCCGCCGCGCAGGCGCTGGACACCGCGTCCGGCGGCCGGTTGTCGGCGCTGGTGGCGCGCGGCGACGCGAGCGGCCGCACGGGGCGCACCGCGATCGCGCACGACCTGCCGGGGGTGAAGGCACCGCGCGTGCTGCTGGTCGGACTCGGGGACGCGGGCAAGTTCGGCACCGCGCAGTACCTGAAGGCCGTCGCCGACGCTGCGCGCGCGCTGCGCACCGGCCCGGTGTCCTCCGCGCTGTTCACGCTGTCCGAGCTCGAGGTCGCGGGACGCGATGCCGCCTGGAACATCCGCCAGGCCGCGATCGCCGCCGACCATGCCTGCTACCGCTACACCGCGACGCTCGGCAAGGACAACAAGCGCCGCAAGGAAACCGGGCTGGCGAAGCTGGCCATCGCGGGCGACGACGCGACCGCCCTCGCGCAGGGCCAGGCGATCGCCGCCGGCGTCGCCTTCGCGCGCGAGCTGGGCAACCTGCCCGCCAACATCTGCAATCCCGCCTACCTCGCCGAGCAGGCGCAGGCGTTCGCGTCGCGCTTCGACACCACCGAGTGCGAGGTCCTCGACCGCGACCAGATGCGCGAACTGGGCATGGGCTCGCTGCTCGCCGTCGCGCAGGGCTCGGCCAACCCGCCCAAGCTCGTGGTCCTGAAGTACCGCAACGCGGGCGACGCGAAGCCCTACGTGCTGGTCGGCAAGGGCATCACCTTCGACACCGGCGGCATCAACCTCAAGGTGCAGGGCGGCGTCGAGGAGATGAAGTTCGACATGTGCGGCGCGGCGACCGTGATGGGCGCGTTCGTCGCCGCGGTCGGCCTGAAGCTGCCGATCAACCTCAACGTGGTCGTGCCCGCCGTCGAGAACATGCCCGACGGCAACAGCTACCGGCCGTCCGACGTGCTCACCAGCCTCTCGGGCAAGACCATCGAGGTCGGCAACACCGACGCCGAGGGCCGCCTGATCCTGTGCGACGCGCTCACCTACGCCCAGCGCTTCGAACCCGCGGCCCTGGTGGACGTCGCCACGCTGACTGGCGCCTGCATGATCGCGCTCGGCAAGTTCGCCTCGGGCCTGATGAGCAAGGACGACGAGCTGGCCGGCGAGCTGCTGGCCGCCGGCGAGACGACGTTCGACCGCGCGTGGCGCCTGCCGCTGTGGGACGAGTACCAGCCGATGCTGGATTCGCAGTTTGCCGACGTCTACAACATCGGCGGCCGCTGGGCCGGCGCGATCACCGCCGGCTGCTTCCTGTCGCGCTTCACCGAAGGCCAGCGCTGGGCGCACCTGGACATCGCCGGCGTCGCCAACGACGAAGGCAAGCGCGGCATGGCGACGGGCCGCCCGGTCGGGCTGCTCGCGCAATGGCTGCTGGATCGCGCCGGAACGGGCCTGGAAACAGGCAAGGCGCCGCAGTGAAGTTGCGCAAGCCGGCGCCGCGTGGCGCGATCGCCTGAGCGAACCACCGACGCCCTCGATGCCGCGCGCCGACTTCTACCTCATCGCCAGGCCGCGCTTTCGCGCCGAGCCGCTGC
>CAMLHR010000261.1 GCA_946479915.1 uncultured Lysobacter sp. | reverse complement strand
CGTTGGGACGCCTACTGGGAAAACGCGCTGTGCGCCTGGGACATGGCGCCGGGCACCTTGCTGGTGCAGGAAGCCGGCGGCATCGCCACCGCGGCCGACGGCAGCGTGCTGGATCCGTTCGGCACCAGCGTGCTCGTCAGCAACGGCGTAGTGCATGCGCCACTGCTCGAATTCCTGGACCAGGCAAGGGAGGAACCGGCATGAGGATTCCACGACGCGGCTTCCTGAAACTGGGCGGGCTCGGCGCCCTGCTGGCGGCGATGCCGCGCGCATTCGCCGAGGCATTGGGCTATCCGCGCGCGCTGCAGGGACCGATGATCGGCGCCCCCGGACCGAACCACGTCAACGTCTGGGTTCGGCCCAGCGGCCTGTTCGAGGTGGCGCTGGAAATCGCCACCGATCGCGAGTTCCGCAACCTCGTGCCTGTGCCGACGACGCAGGCGCGCCAGGCCGACGAGGGTTGCGTGGTGCTGCGCGCCGAAGGCCTGCAGCCGTCCACCGACTACTGGTACCGACTGCGCTACGCCGGCGTGCACGATCGTTACCAACCGCTTCCGTATCGCACCCGCACCGCGCCGGCGGGCCCGGCTGCGTTCCGGGTCGCCTTCGGTTCGTGTTGCCGGATCCAGTTCGACGCCGAACAGCCGATCTGGAACGTGGTGCGCAAGCTCGAGCCGGACTTCTTCATCTGGCTTGGCGACAACATCTATGGCGACAGCGACTGGGCAGACGGCCTGGTCGACCTGTACGCGCGCGGACGCAACGTCGAGCGGCTGGAACCGCTGCTGCGCTCGACCCCGCAGATCGCGACCTGGGACGACCACGACTTCGGCTACAACGATTCGGCCGGCAGCAACCCGTTCAAGGTCGATTCGCTGCGGATCTTCCGCAGCTTCTGGGCCAATCCGTCCTACGGCGAAGCCGACAATCCGGGTGTCTACTTCCGCCAGCAGTACGGCGGCGTCGACTTCTTCGTGCTCGACGGCCGTTACCACCGCTCGCCGACGACCCAGGTCGATGACGCGAACAAGACCATGCTCGGCGCGCGGCAGAAAGCGTGGCTCAAGCGCGAGCTCAAGGCCAGTACCGCACCGTTCAAGATCATGGCGATCGGCGGCGGCTGGTCGGCCGCGGAGAACGAGGACGGCGGCGACTCGTGGGGCGTATTCCTCACCGAGCGCAACGAGATCTTCGACTTCATCCGCGACGAAGGCATCGAGGGCGTGGTGTGCATTTCCGGCGATTCGCACATGGGCGAGCTGAACTGCATTCCATGGTCGTCGCGTGGTGGCTACGACATCTACGACCTGTGCTCCTCGCCGCTGGCGCAGATGCCGGCCAGCAAGAACACCCGGCAGGCGCCCGAGGTGCGGGTGCGCGATACCTGGACGCGCTCGGTCAACGTCGGCCTGTTGCAGTTCGACCTCACCGGCGACACGCCGCGGCTGACCTACACCCTGCACGACGTGATGGGCGAACCGGTCTGGGAGCCGCTGGAGCTGACGCCCGACGACCTGCGCAATGGCGTGCGCACCTGGGACCGCAAGGCCGACCCGAAGGAAGTGGAGCGGCTGGAGCGCTTCCGCGCCGGCAAGGGCTATTACGGTTTCGATCCGCCCGAGGGCTGGCCTAACCACCCGTACTACGACGGATCGTCACGCTGATCGTGCCGGGCGTGCGCCGCTGGCGCAGCGTGTACTCGTCGATGTTGCCGGTGGCGCGGGTCCCGGCATAGTCCACGCGCGATTCCTCGAAGTCGCGCCCGAACAGGTCGGTGAGTTCCGCGCGCAGGCGCCAGTGGGTGCCGAGTCGCTTCTCGGCGAACAGCGTCCAGCCCGCGTCTTCGGATTCGCGGGTGATGCGGTCGTAGCGGTACTCGGTCTCGCGCTCGGCGATGTGTTCCACCTCCACGCCCCAGTGCATGCGCAACGCCGGCAACTCCTGGCTCAGTTCGACTTCGCCTTCGAACGGCTGTTCGCCGGAAATCCGGCGGCGCGCGCCGGTGACCGGGTCGGTCACCGCGCTGTCGCGCCACAGCGCGGTGGCCCGCAAGCGCGCGCCGCGCAGGCCGAGGCCTTGCAGCGACAACGCCAGGTCGGCAGCCAGGGTGTCGCGACGGCCGTCGCCGATGTTGCCGGGCGCGTCGAACAGTTCGTCTCCGTCGATCACCAGCACCCGATCGACCACGTCGTCGATGCGCTCATGGGTCCAGTCGAGGGTGAGCGCGGTGTCGGCGCCGAAGCGATGTTCCCAGCCGAGCACCGCGCGCCAGCTGCGTTCGGGACGCAATTCGGCGTTGCCGGCGCTGACGGTGCCGCTTTCCAGCGATGCCGAGGCGACGAAGTCCTCGAACTCGAGCTGGCCCACCTCGCGCGACACCGTCAGGCGCCATTCATCGGCGTCGCCGGGCGTCCAGCGCAAGGCGACCCGCGGTTTCGGATAGACGAAGCTGCGCGAACGATCGTGCCCGTCCGGAATCGATTGCGAGAGTACCGACCGCTCCAGGCGCAGGCCCGCTTCCAGCGCCCATGCCGGTCGCGGCTGCCAGGCAAGACCGAAAGCAGCTTGCGCACGCTGCTCCTCGACCCGCACCCGCGAGCCGGGCAGCGCGACTTCGACACCGTCCTCCTCGAGCCGGGCGTCGCCCTGCAGGAAGTTCGCGGCGGCCTCCAGCGAGGCAGTGAACGCCAGCGTGTCGCTGCGCGTGTGCGCCAGGTCGATCCGGCCGATGGTCTCGCCGCTGTCGGCGTAGGCGCGGAACCGCTCCTGCTCGCCGTCCTCGACGGCATCCTCGGATTCCTCCAGTCGCGCGCGCTGGCGCGTTGCCATCGCGTCGAGGCGCGTACGCGCGCCCAGGTCGCGGCTGTAGCGCGCGCCGAACTCGGATTCGCG
>CAMLHR010000260.1 GCA_946479915.1 uncultured Lysobacter sp. | reverse complement strand
CATTCCCCCACCGCCCGGAACCCTCCATGGCCCACCCCGACGGCGACGCGGGCGCCCCGCGCTTTTCAGACCTCGGCCTGGCCGCACCGGTGATGGCGGCCGTCGCCGAGGTCGGCTACGAGACGCCTTCGCCCATCCAGGCCGCCACGATTCCCGCCCTGCTGGCCGGCCGCGACGTGCTGGGCCAGGCGCAGACCGGCACCGGCAAGACCGCGGCCTTCGCGCTGCCGATCCTGTCGAACATCGACCTGTCGAAGACGAAGCCGCAGGCGCTGGTGCTCGCGCCGACCCGCGAACTGGCGATCCAGGTCGCCGAGGCGTTCCAGCGGTACGCCGCGGCGATGCCCGGCTTCCACGTGCTGCCGATCTACGGCGGGCAGGGCTACGGGCCGCAACTCGGCGCGCTGCGTCGCGGCGTGCACGTCGTGGTCGGCACGCCGGGTCGCGTGATCGACCATCTCGAGCGCGGCTCGCTGGACCTGTCCGGCCTCACCTGGCTGGTGCTCGACGAGGCCGACGAGATGCTGCGGATGGGCTTCATCGACGACGTCGAGGCCGTGCTGAAGAAGACGCCGGAGGACCGCAAGGTCGCGCTGTTCTCCGCGACGATGCCGCCGCAGATCCGGCGGATCGCGCAGACCTACCTGCGCGACCCGGTGGAAGTGAGCATCGCCGCGAAGACGAGGACCGCCGCGAACATCCGCCAGCGCTACTGGTTCGTCAGCGGCCTGCACAAGCTCGACGCGCTCACCCGCATCCTGGAGGCGGAGCCGTTCGACGCGATGATCGTGTTCGCACGCACGAAGGCGGGCACCGAGGAGCTGGCGGAGAAGCTGCAGGCGCGCGGGCTGGCCGCCGCGGCGATCAACGGCGACATCGAGCAGAAGCAGCGCGAGCGCACCATCGAGCGCCTGAAGAACGGCGAGCTCGACATCCTGGTCGCCACCGACGTGGCGGCGCGCGGGCTGGACGTGGAACGCATCAGCCACGTGCTCAACTACGACATCCCGTACGACACCGAGAGCTACGTCCACCGCATCGGCCGCACCGGCCGCGCGGGTCGCAGCGGCGAGGCGATCCTGTTCGTGACGCCGCGCGAGAAGGGCATGCTGCGCGCGATCGAACGCGCGACGCGGCAGCCGATCGAGGAAATGAAGCTGCCGTCGGTCGAGGCGGTCAACGACAAGCGCGTGGCGAAGTTCCTCGGCCGCATCACCGACATCCTGGTCGCGGCGGGCGAGGGCGACGAGCTGGCGCTGTACCGCGACCTGGTGCAGCGCTACCAGCGCGAGCACGACGTGCCGGCCGCCGACATCGCCGCCGCGCTCGCGCGCCTGCTGCAGGGCCGCACGCCGCTGTTGCTGCCGCCGGAGAAGCCGCGGACGGAACGCCCGCCCCGCGACGCGTCACGCCCGCCGCGCGACCCCGCCCGCCCGCCGCGCGATGCGCCGGCGCGCCCCCACCGCGACCCCGCCACGCGCAAGCCGTCCGAGCCCGGCATGGAGACCTACCGGATCGAGGTCGGCTTCCGGCACGGGGTCAAGGTCGGCAACATCGTCGGCGCGATCGCCAACGAGGCGGACCTGGAGAGCCGCTTCATCGGCCGGATCGACATCCACGACGACCACTCGGTGCTCGACCTGCCCGAGGGCATGCCGCCGGACGTCATGCGCCACCTGCAGGGCGTGCGCGTCGCGGGCCAGCCGCTGCGGCTGCACCCTGTCGGCAGCGCGCCGCCCGCGGCGAGGCCGCGAAAGACTCGCCGCTGAAGCGGCTCCCACAGGGTGGGGCGGGTCAGCGGTTGTTGATCGACCAGCGACCCGGGCCGAGGAACACCAGCGCGATCGCGGTGAACAGGAACATCGCCTGCAGCTCGATCGCCCAGGCGCCCTGGTCGTTGAGCTTCGCGATTTCGCCCATGTGTGCCAGCCCGATCGCGAACAGCATGTTGATCGCGATGAGCGCGGCGCCGATGCGCCCGTAGAAGCCGAGGATCAGCAGTACCGGGCCGAGGACCTCGCCGAGCAGCGCCCCGTAGCCGATGAAGCCGGGCAGGCCGGCGCCCTCGACCATGCCGACGATGCCGCCGATGCCGCCCATGAGCTTGGCGATGCCGTGCAGCAGCACGGCGATGCCGAGCACGAGTCGAAGGACGAGCTTGCCGAGGTCCTGCTGGGTGGCAGCGTTCATGCGGGTCTCCGGGGGTGTGGCTCAGGGCAATGGCAGGCGGATGCGCCGGCCGTCGGCGGCGAGTATGACCCCGTCCGGGGTGATGGTCTCCACGACCGCGGCCCCGGCCCGGCTGCCTTCGCCCAGGCGGTGGCCGTCGAGGATCACGAAGCGGCGCGCCGGGTCGGCCGCCCACATGTGCATCGTGAGCTTCAGCGGCGGCAGCGCGCGACGTTGCGCGGCGCTGAGGTCGGCGACGTCCAGCAGTTGCGGTTCGCTGGTTGCGGGCGGGGGTGGCGTTGCGGGTGCGGCCGAGGCGGGCGGCGCCGCCGCCTGCTGCGCCGGCAGCGGTTCGGGGGACGGCTCAGGCAGCGGTTCCGGCAGCGGCTCCGGCAGGCGACGCGCCGGCGCAACGACGACCGGCGCCGGTTCGCCGGCGGGGCCCACCGTTTCCATTCCGGCGTCCTGTTCGACCGCACCGGGACGTCCCGCCAACCACGCCGTCGCGGCGGAGGCGACGACGACGAGCGCCACCACCGGCCACGCCGCGCGCCGCGCGCGCCGCGCCTGCGCGGGTGGCAACTCGAGCGCGAGCGCGGGGAGTTCGCCGCGCCGGCGCTCGGCCTCCGACTTCCGCAATGCGTCGAGGATCAGCGACATCAGCCGTCCTCCCCGAGGTGCCGGGCGAGGCGCGGACCCGGATCGGTCGCCGCGAGCGCGACCAGGGTCT
>CAMLHR010000259.1 GCA_946479915.1 uncultured Lysobacter sp. | reverse complement strand
AGGCCATGACCGACCACCTGCGCGCCCACGACGCCGCGCTCGAGCGGCTGCGCGCGCTGCATCCGAAGAAGATCGACCTGTCGCTCGGCCGCATGCGCCGCCTGTGCGCGGCGCTGGACGATCCTCAGCGCAAACTGCCGCCGGTGGTCCACGTCGCCGGCACCAACGGCAAGGGCTCGACCATCGCCTTCCTGCGCGCCATCGCCGAGGCGGCGGGCCTGCGCGTCCACGTCTTCACCTCGCCGCACCTCGTCCGCTTCGCCGAGCGCATCCGGCTGGCCGGGACGCTGATCGCCGACGATCACCTCGTCGACGTGCTGGAGCGGGTCGAGACGGCCAACGCGGGCGAACCCATCACCTTCTTCGAGATCACCACCGCCGCCGCCTTCCAGGCCTTCTCCGAAGTCGAAGCCGACCTCTGCCTGCTGGAAGTGGGTCTCGGCGGCGCCCTCGACGCCACCAACGTCATCGAGCGCCCGGCCGTCAGCGTCATCACGCCCGTGGATTACGACCACCGCGAGTTCCTCGGCGACACGCTGGAAGCCATCGCCGGCGAGAAGGCGGGCATCATCAAACCCGGCGCGCATGCTGTCGTCGCCCGCCAGCCCGAAGCCGCCATGGCCGTCATCGAGGCCCGCGCCTCGGCGCTGGGCGCGCAACTGCTCGCCATGGGAACGGACTTCGACGCCTGGTCGGAGGCCGGCCACCTGCTCGTCCAGACAGGTGATCGCCTCCTCGACCTGCCGCTCCCGTCGCTGCCGGGTCCGCACCAGATCGACAACGCGGGCCTCGCCGCCGTCGCCGCGCTCACCCTGCGCGAAGCCCGCATCGACGAAACCGCCATCGCCACGGGCGTCGCCGCCGCCGAATGGCCCGCGCGGTTCCAGCGCCTGACCAAGGGCCCGCTCGGCGAACTGGCGAAGTCAGCCGGCGCCGACCTCTGGCTCGACGGCGGTCACAATCCGCACGCGGGCGCAGCCGCCGCTCGAACCCTCTCGGACATCGCCAAGGACGGTCGCCCCGTCACGCTCATCGTCGGCATGATGGCCAACAAGGATGCCGAGGGCTTCCTGCGCGCCCTCGCGGACCTGAACCCCCGCGTCATCGCCGCGCCCTTCGTCGCCGAGAACGTCGCCTCGCCCGAGCACATCGCCGAAGCCGCCCGCGCGGTCGGCCTCGAAGCCGAGGTGGCCTCGGACCTCGAAAACGCAACGGCCCGGGCCGTTTCCAGCGCCGGGCCGCCTCACGTTCTGATTTGCGGTTCGCTCTATCTGGCCGGCGAGGTGCTCAGCCTTAGCGAGGAAACCTGGCCGACCTAGGCCGCTTGCACGCCCGTCTCCGCGAGCCACTCGAGGATCTTCTGCTTGGGCATGGCGCCGACCTTCATCGAAGCCATCTGGCCGCCGCGGAACAGCATCATGGTCGGGATGCCGCGCACGCCGTAGCGGGACGGCGTCGTCGGGCTGTCCTCGATGTTGACCTTGGCCACGGTCACCTGACCGGCCAGTTCCTCGGAGATCTGCTCCAGCGCCGGGGCGATCTGCTTGCAGGGCCCGCACCATTCGGCCCAGAAGTCGACCAGCACGGGCTTGTCGGCCTGCAGGACGTCGCGTTCGAAGCTCTCGTCGGTGACGGTCACGGTGCTCATAAACCTACTCCCTTTGGGGGACAGCGGCCCCATCCTCACGAGCGATGTAGGCGGCGACTGACGCCGCATCAACGTCTTAGCCGAGTCGCGCCAGCGCTTCGGCCATCACCTTTTCTGGAACCGCCATCAGCTTGGGTCCATCGGTCCAGACCAGCGCGGCCTCCACCCGGCGGCCGGGGAAGACCTCGCGCAACACCGCCGCATAGACCGCCATCTGGATGCGATACGCCTCGTCCGCCGCCTCTATGGAGGCGGGCGCGGGCCGGTTGGTCTTGTAGTCAACCACCAGCATCCGCTCCGGCGTCACCAGCAGCCGGTCGACGCGGCCCGACACCGCCAGGCCGGCCGGCAAGTCCTTCGCCGTCCCCGCGATGGCGGCCTCGGCGCGTGAGCCCGGCGCGAACACCTCCGCGAACTGCGGATCGTCCAGCACGTCGAACGCGGCCTTCGCCATCTCTCCCCGTTGCTCGTCCGTGAGCCCTGGCTCGCGCCCCAGCAGCCGCTCGGCCGCGGCTGCGCGGTCTTGCGGCGCGAAGTCCGGCAAGAGCTGCAGCAAGCGGTGGATGATGTCGCCGCGTCGGAACCGCCCGAGCCCACCGGCCTGCGCCAAGGGCGACGGCGCCGGGCCGCGCACGGTCTCCGCCATCTGCGACGGCGAGGCGTACTTCATGGCGTCCGGGTCGGCGGGCGCGAGACGCCGCGTCCAGCCCGGCAGGGCCGCCGCCTCGGAGGCGATGTCCACGGCCCGCGCCGCCGTCTCCGGATCGTACCCGATGCGGTTGAAGGTGAAGCCGGCCTGCTCGACCTCGCGCGCATCGGCGAAAGCGGCCTCGAGGATTTCGTACCAGCAGCCGCTGTCCATGCCGGTATTGCGGTTGGCCTTGCGGGCGCCGGCGACGACCAGCCGGTCGCGCGCGCGGGTCATGGCCACGTAGAGCAGCCGCATCTGCTCCTCGGCCGTCTTGCGTTCGCGCAGCGCCCGGCCGTCGGCGGAGGCGGCGCAGTCGTCATCCTTGCGCGGCGCCCAGAGGAAGCCGCCGTCCTCCAGTTCCAGCAACGGATCGCGCCCCGCCTCGGCGCGCGCGGTGGTGTCGGGCAGGAAGACGATCGGCGCCTCCAGGCCCTTCGCGCCGTGCACGGTCATGACCCGCACCTCGCCGCGACCCTCGTCCTGCTCGCGCTTGATCTCCAGTTCGGCCGCTTCCATCGCCGCCACGAAGGTCTCCAGGTCGCGCGCGCCGGTAGCCTCAGCGTC
>CAMLHR010000258.1 GCA_946479915.1 uncultured Lysobacter sp. | reverse complement strand
CATCGATGTCCGGGTTCATCGAGATGACCGTCGCGACGACCTGCACCTCGTTGTAGAAGCCTTCCGGGAACAGCGGGCGGATCGGACGGTCGATCAGGCGCGAGGTCAGCGTCTCCTTCTCGGTCGCGCGGCCTTCGCGCTTGAAGAAGCCGCCCGGGATGCGGCCGCCGGCGTAGAACTTCTCCTGGTAGTCGACGGTCAGCGGGAAGAAGTCCTGGCCCTCGCGCGCGGTCTTCGCCGCGACCGCGGTGCACAGCACCATCGTGCCGTCCACCGAGACCATCACGGCGCCGCCGGCCTGGCGGGCGATCTCGCCGGTTTCGAGGACGACCTCGTGCTGGCCGTACTGGAAGCGCTTCGTCACTTTTGCCACGTGGAATTCCTTGAGCTTGCTTGCGATTGACCGCACGGGACCCATGCCCCGCGCGGGCGGCCGCGGAATGGCGGCCTTGGAATGCAAAAAGCCGCGGCGCATCGCTGCGCCGCGGCTTCGGTGTCGCTTACCGGCGCAGCCCCAGCTTCTGGATCAGGGCCTTGTAGCGCTCGGCGTCCTTGCGGTGCAGGTAGTCGAGCAGGCTGCGGCGGCGGTTGACCATCATCAGCAGGCCGCGCCGGCTGTGGTGGTCCTGCTTGTGGGCCTTGAAGTGGTCCTGCAGCTGCTCGATGCGTGCGGTGAGCAGGGCGACCTGGACTTCAGGGGAACCGGTGTCGTTGTCGCCGCGCTTGTGTTCTTCGATGACCTTGGTGGTGTCGATGGACATGGATTGCCTCTTGGACGCGTGGCTGGCAGGAACGCCGACGGCGCGCAATGCGCGCCACCAGGGCACCGCCTGGCCCGCCTTGTGGTTGGGAAGCCGCCCCGGGAACGCCCGGAACAGCCGCGGAATTGTAGCGTGCCACCGCCTTGCGGAACAAGGCGTTACGACATCGGCTGGCCCAGTGCGGCGCCCCAGGTGAACAGGCGCTGGACCCGCAGGCCACCGGGTTCGCGCCGGCCGATGCCCAGCAGGCGGCCGTCATCGAGGAAGACCGACACGGTGGCCATCGGGCCGGCATGGGCCGCGACGCCCTGCCCCTGCGCGAGCCGGCGCGCCTCGGCGGCATCCAGGACCACGCGCGGATAGGCGGCGAGGCCGGCCTCGATCGGCAGCAGGCAGGCGTCGAGCGCCGCCGGGCCGCCGTCGGCGAGCGCCTCGAGTGCCTCCAGCGTGTACATCCGCGGCTCGGTGAAGGGATCGACCCACCGGCGGCGCAGCGCCGTCACGTGCGCGCCGCAGCCCAGCGCCTCGCCCAGGTCCCGCACGAGGCCGCGCACGTACGTGCCGGACCCGCAGGCCACCCGCAGGGACAGGCGCGGCCCGTCGCGGCCCGCCAGGTCGAAGGCGCGGACCTCGACGTCGCGGACCGGCGCCTCGATCGCCTCGCCGCGCCGGGCCCGGGCGTACAGCGGCTCGCCGCCCTGCTTCAGCGCGGAGTAGATCGGCGCGCGCTGGCGGATCCGGCCGGTAAGCGGCCGCAGCGCCGCCCGGATGGCCTCGTCGTCCAGCGGCGGGACGTCGCGCACCCGCAGCACCGTGCCGTCGGCGTCGTCGGTGTCGGTCACCACGCCCAGCACCGCTTCCGCGTCGTAGGCCTTGCGCGCCCCCAGCAGCAGGCCAGCGACCTTGGTCGCCTCGCCGAAGCAGAGCGGCAGCAGGCCGGTGGCCAAGGGGTCGAGGCTGCCGGTGTGCCCGGCCTTCGCGGCATCGAACAGCCTGCGTGCGCGCTGCAGCGCCTGGTTCGAGCTCAGGCCGCCGGGCTTGTCCAGCAGCAGGATGCCGTCGACGGGTCTCAATCGGGGGTGTCGCGCAGCAGGCGTTCGATGCGCTCGCCCCGGTCGACCGAGTCGTCGTAGTGGAAGTGCAGTTCAGGCACGTGGCGCATGTCCAGCGCCTGGGCGAGCTGGTAGCGCAGCTCGGGCGCCAGCGCCTTCAGCCCCTTGACCGCCTCGGTCGCGCGCTCGGGCTGCAGCGCGGTGACGAAGACCTTGGCGTGCGCCATGTCCCGCGTGACCTCGACGTCCGAGACGCTCGCGAACGGCAGCCCGTGCTCGCGCACGGCCGCCTGCACGAGCGTGCCCAGTTCCCGGCGGAGCTGGGCGGACACGCGGTCGGTGCGCTTGTAACCCTTCACAGCGTGCGCTGGACCTCGACGCGCTCGAAGCACTCGATCTGGTCGCCCGGCTTGACGTCGTTGTACTGCTTCACGCCGATGCCGCACTCGGTGTTCTCGCGCACCTCGTCCACGTTCTCCTTGAAGCGGCGCAGCGATTCCAGCTCGCCCTCGAAGATGACCGTGTTGTCGCGCAGCACGCGGATCGGCTTGGAGCGCTTGACCACGCCCTCGACGACCATGCAGCCGGCGACGGCGCCGAACTTGGAGCTGCGGAACACGTCGCGCACTTCCGCGATGCCAATGATCTCCTCGCGGATCTCCACGCCCAGGATGCCGGACGCGACCTGCTTCACCTGGTCGATCACGTCGTAGATGATCGAGAAGTAGCGCAGGTCCACGCCGTTGGTCTCGATGACCTTGCGCGCGGACGCGTCGGCGCGGACGTTGAAGCCGATGATCGTGGCCTTCGACGTGGAGGCCAGCTGCGCGTCGGACTCGGTGATGCCGCCCACGCCGCCGCCGATCACGTTGATGCGGATCGCGTCGGTCGACAGGCCGGTCAGCGCCTCGCGCAGCGCCTGGAACGAACCCTGCACGTCCGCCTTCACGATCAGCGGCAGGCTGAGCTGGGCCTCGGCCTGGCCCATCTGCGCCATGATGTCTTCCATGCGGTTGCCGGCCAGGCCGGACAGCCGCGATTCGCGGCGCTTGGCGTCGCGCTGCTCGGCGACTTCCTTGGCCAGGCGCTCGTCCT
>CAMLHR010000257.1 GCA_946479915.1 uncultured Lysobacter sp. | reverse complement strand
CCCTCATCCGCGTCCCCTAGCCCCTCGGCCACCCGCGGCCGGCCCGGCCCCGGCAGGACCGGCACGTTGGAAGTGGATTCCGACATCGAACCCCAAATTTTACCCGCAGGAGCCGCTTCAGCGGCTCCTACAGGTCGAGGACGACGCGGACGAGGTTGGGGTCGGTGGCGCCGTCGGTGCGCTTGAAGCCGAGGGAGTCGGCGAGGGCGAGCATGGGGGAGTTGTCGGCGAGCACGTCGCCGCGCAGGCGCTCGAAGCGCTTGCCGCGGGCCCAGCGGACCAGGCGGCGCATCAGGTGGCGGCCCAGGCCCTGGCCGGCGATGAAGTGGCTGACCAGGATCGCGAACTCCGCGTCCTTCGTGTCGTTCACCCGCGCCGCGCGCGCGACCGCGCCGACGAGCGCCTCGCCCGGCGGCAACGGCTCGGCGGCCACGAGTGCGAACTCGTTGCGCGGATCCGGCCGGCACAACCGGTTGGCCACCTGCGGGCTCAACTCCTCCATCGGTTGCAGGAAGCGCTGCCGCACCTCGTCCGGCTGCAGCAGCGCGAAGCCCTCGCGCAGTGGCCCGGCATCGTCGGGTCGGACCGGACGGATCAGCAGTTCGCGGCCGTCTCGCAGCCGGAGTTCTTCGTGCCAGGGCGGCAATCGGTTGCGGGCAGCCATGGCGCGGATCGTGGCAGGGGCGCTGTGAAGCCCGGCTCCACAAACCTTTCACACGCACCGGCCGTGTCGAGGCCGTGCTCGGTCCGTTGCTACACTCGCCGCCCTTCACACCAGGGACGACGACATGGCCGGTGGCGGCGATTCGAAGCGCGCGATCCTCTTCGCGCTCGGGGCGAACTTCGCGCTGGCCGTCGCCAAGGGCGTCGCCGCGTTCGTGACCGGGTCCAGCGCGATGATGGCCGAGACCGTCCACTCGCTGGCCGACTGCGGCAACCAGGGCCTCCTGCTGCTGGGCATGAAGCAGTCGAAGCGGCCGCCGACGCCGGATTACCCGCTCGGCTACGGCAAGGCGATCTACTTCTGGTCGTTCCTGGTCGCGGTGATGCTGTTCACCGTCGGCGGCATGTTTTCGCTGTACGAGGGCATCCACAAGCTGCAGTCGCCCGAGCCGCTGACCCAATGGTGGTGGGCCGCCGGCGTGCTGGTGTTCGGCATCGTCGCCGAGGGCATCTCGATGCGCGCCTGCCTGCAGGAAGTCGCGAAGGCGCGTGCGGGCAGGAGCCTGTGGCAATGGTTCCGCGAGAGCCGCCAGGCCGAACTGGTCGTGATCTTCGGCGAGGACGCCGCCGCGCTGTTCGGCCTGGTGTTCGCGCTGGTCGCGATCCTGGTCGCGGTCGCGACCGGCAATCCCGTGTGGGACGCGATCGGCACCATCGCGATCGGCGTGCTGCTGATCGTGGTCGCCGTGTTCGTGGCCATCGAGGTCAAGGCGCTGCTGATCGGCCAGAGCGTGGACCCGGCACGACAGCGCGAGGTCCGCGGCTTCGTCAACGGCCGCGCCGAGATCGACCACGTGATCAACCTGATCACGCTGCAGCTCGGCAACGAGATCATGATCTCGGTCCAGGCGCAGATGCGCGAACGGGCGGATGCGCAGGCGCTGATCCGCGACATCAACGCGGTGGAGGTCGCCATCAAGCAGGCCTTCCCCGACGTGCGCTGGTGCTTCTTCGAGCCGGAGCTGACCCGGCGCGAGATGCCGTAGCCGACCCGCACCGGAGGACGCCATGGCAGGCAATTCCACCCGCGCGATCCTGGTCGCGCTCGGCGCCAACTTCGCGATCGCCGTCGCCAAGGGCGTCGCCGCGGTCGTCACCGGCTCCGGCGCGATGCTCGCCGAGACCGTGCATTCGCTGGCCGACTGCGGCAACCAGGGCCTGCTGCTGCTCGGCATGCGCCAGGCGAAGCTGCCGCCGAGCCCGGAACATCCGCTCGGCCGCGGCAAGGAAATCTACTTCTGGTCGTTCCTGGTGGCGGTGATGCTGTTCACCGTGGGCGGCATGTACTCGCTCTACGAGGGATGGCACAAGCTGCGGCATCCCGAACCGCTGTCGCAGTGGGGCTGGGCCGCCGGCGTGCTGGTGTTCGCGATCGCCGCCGAAGCCTGGTCCACCCGCGCGGCGCTGGTGGAAGCGGGCAAGGAGCGGCGCGGGCGCAGCCATTGGCAGTGGTTCCGCCAGAGCCGCCAGGCGGAGCTGATCGTCATCGTCGGCGAGAACATCGCGGCGCTGCTGGGCCTGGTGCTCGCGCTGGGGGCGGTGCTCCTGAGCGTGGCCACCGGCAACCCGCTGTGGGACGCGCTGGGGACGCTCGCGATCGGCCTGCTGCTGATCGTGGTCGCCGTGTTCGTGGCGATCGAGGTCAAGGCGATGCTGGTCGGGCAGAGCGCCGACCCCGTCGTGCAGCGGAAGATTCTGGACTTCCTCGAGGCACGCCCGGCGATCGAACGCGTGGTCAACCTGGTGACGCTGCAACTGGGCGACGAGGTGATGGTGTCGGTGCAGGCGCAGATGCGCGCCCCCGGGGGCGTGGACGCGGCGAGCGAATTCGACCAGATCGACCGGATCGAGGAGGCGATGCGGCAGGTCTTCCCGCAGGTGCGCTGGATCTTCTTCGAGCCGGACAACGACCCGGACTGATCAGCCGCGCAGGTGGTCCAGCCGCGACGACGGACGCGACTCGCCGAGGCGGTCGCGCAGCACCGGCAGGGCGCGGGCGATCGCTTCGTCGAGCTTCCACGGCGCGTTGAGCACGAGCATCCCGCTGCCGTTCATGCGCAGCGGCGAGTCGTCGGGCCGCACCAGCAGCTCGGCGACCCACGCGGATTTCGCCGGCAGCGCCGCGGCCTTGCGCAGGAAGGGCTGCAGCGCGCGGCGCTGCTTCACCGGGTACCACAGCGCGAACACGCCCT
>CAMLHR010000256.1 GCA_946479915.1 uncultured Lysobacter sp. | reverse complement strand
ACGAAGAGCGATTCCGCGACGCCGGCATCTACTACGGCGCCGGCGCGAGCGAAGCTCAGTTCTGTATCAGCAATCATGTCCTCGTCGTCGGTGGCGGGAATTCAGCCGCCCAGGCGACGCTGCACATGTCGCGCTACGCAAGGCACGTGACGCTGGTGATTCGCGGCGACAGCCTCAAGCAGAGCGTCTCCGCCTACCTGATCGATCGCATCTCCGCCGCGAAGAACGTCGACGTGCTCACGCATACGGAAGTCACGGCGCTCGAAGGAGACCGCAGCCTCGAAGCTGTGGTGCTGACGAACACGACGACCGGCGAACGACGGCGAATCGAGACGCACTGGCTGTTCCTGTGCATCGGCGGCGTGCCACGAACGGAGTGGGCCGCGGCGGCGGGCGTGGAACGTGACGAGGTCGGCTACCTGATCACCGGCCCCGATCTGCTCCGCGACGGCCGCGCACCTGACCACTGGCCGCTCGACCGGCCGCCCTTCTACCTCGAAACCAATGTTCCCGGGCTGTTCGCGGCCGGCGACGTTCGGCACAACTCGGTCAAACGCTGCGCGTCTGCCGTCGGCGAGGGGGCGATGGCGGTCACCTTCGTGCATCGCTACCTGGCGGACGGCTGATGCGGGCGCACGCCCAGGGGCCACGGCGCGCGGCCGTGACGTGTGCTCACGTCAGAGCTCAACGCCCGGGAGGGACCAGCGGGAAGGGAACGCGTTCCGGCTTGCCCAGCCCCATCCGAAGCTGCTGATATCAGAACGCTACACAGCCGGCGGATTTAGTACTGGGCGAACAGGGAGCATCATCTATGAACCTCCGGACCAACCGCACGGGGAGTGAATCGGCCGGCGCCATGTCGGCGCCCGATCGCGCAACCGGTCGGCGCCTCGTCTACGTGCAAGCGGCCGACCTCGATCGCTGGGGGTGCCGGCCGTTCGAGACGATCGACATTCTCGATCTGCAAGATCGTCCGACCGGCCACCTGCAGGGCATCGTCATCGACCGCCGCGAAAATCGCCCGATGTTTCTCGTCGTGGCCCCGCCGCGCGGCTCGGTCCACCAGCGGCCGAACTGGTTTCTCGTGCCTGTTGGCGATGCCTGGTTCGACGAAACGGCGAGGGCGGTTCGCATCGACGTGCCGGCACGCCGCCGCATCCCGTTCGATCCCGATGAATTCGAGCGCATGACGCCGCAGCAGGCGGACGAATACGAACGGCGTGTGCTCGCGTCCTGCTGCCCTGAGATTGGTTTTCACCGCGATGGCCGGCCTGATTACGAGCGACTGCGGCAGTTCAAGTGCCCGGTATGGCTGCGCCCGTCGGTCGAATGAAGAGGCTCAGGTCGGCACCTGCCGGGCGCGCACCAGGTGGCGGTAGCGCAGGTTGAGCAGCACATAGCAGATCATCGTCGCCGTGATGCCCACCAGCATGGCCTCGAGCCCGAGCGGCAACATCAGCACGAGTGCCGTCAGGGCGAACACGGCGGCGGTGTTGGACAGCAGGTAAGGCCGCAGCTCGGGGACCTCCATGTAGTAGCCGTACTGCTTGCCCAGGAAGAACAGCACGGTGCCGGCGGCGGCCAACTGGCGGAAGTCGCCCGGGTCGAGGTCGTCCAGGATCGCATGCCGGATCAGCGAGGCCAGGATCGCCAGGCCGACGAACAGGAAGAAGTGCGAGTAGAGGATCGAGTGCCCGGTCGTGATCCTGCGCTGTTCCAGCAGGTGGAAGCTGTCGTAGTAGATCCACCAGATGGCCGACACCATGACGAATCCGCTGACGGCGGCAATGACGTTGGACTGGTTCCAGGCGATGCCCGCCAGTGCCGCGGAGATGCTGATCACCGATTCGCCCAGCATGATGATGGTCAGCAGGCCGACCCGCTCGATGAGATGCCGCGCGTGCGCCGGCACGACCTGCAGCCGCCGGTTGAGCAGCACCAGGGCGGCCATGTCGAACACGATCCCGGCATAGAAGACCAGGTAGCTCCAGGGCGGCTCCAGCAGGATCGAGGAAAGGCTGATCGCCGCGCCGACGGCGAACACGGTGCCCACCTGCGTCGCGAAGCCACCCCGGTCGTGGTGCTTGCGCTTGGAGACGAAGTACATCACGGCGATGATCAGCCGCGCCCCGCAGTAGCAGGCCACGGCCAGCGGGTAATCGTAGTGGGGCTCGGCGCCGGCCGAGATCTGCGCCGAGATCACGATCAGCAGGAACATGATCAGCAGGGTCGACAGCCGGTGCTGGCGGCTGTCGGTGTCGAAGCGATTGGCGTAGATCGTGTGGCCCGCCCAGATCCACCACAGCGGCAGGAACACCAGCACGAAGTGCAGGAACTGCTGCGGCGCGATGTGGCCGTCGTGCGTGTCGCTCAGGATCTCGCCGGCGTCGCGCAGGGCGACGACGAAAATCAGGTCGAAGAACAGCTCCAGCCAGGTCGCGCGCCGGTGCGGGTCGAAATATCTCAGGTCCTTCATTGGGCCATCGTAGGCCTTCGCGCCCCGGCCATGCCGGTATTCCGCCCCACCGTCATCGACTGGTGGCCGACGCCGGGGTCACCCGCAGCAGCTCGCCCTTCTGGTCGTCGGTGATCACGAGCAACGCGCCATCGCGTGCCTGGATGACGTCACGGATTCGCCGCTGCATGTCGATTCGTTCCTCGCCGGTCACGTTCGCACCATCGAGCGTCAGGCGAATCAGCGCTCTCGACGACAGACCGCCGAGCACGAGACTGCCACGCCACGGAAAGACGCCGCCGTCGTAGAAGAGCGCACCGGACGGTGAGATCACCGGCGTCCACGTGCGGACCGGCGCCTTGAACTCGGGCCTGGTCTTGTGGTCGGGTATCGGCGACTTGTCGTAGTTGTCGCCGTCGCTCACGACAGGCCAGCCGTAGTTCCCGCCGCGCTCGATCAGATTCAGCTCGTCGCCGCCGAGCGGCCCCATCTCAGCGACCCACAACTGGCCGGTCCC
>CAMLHR010000255.1 GCA_946479915.1 uncultured Lysobacter sp. | reverse complement strand
GGGACGCCGGGCTGGTGCTCTACGCCCCCACCGCGTTCGTGATGCAGGAAGTGCGCGACCGGTACCTGGCGCGCATCCGCGAGCTGCTCACGCATTTCTCGGGGACCGGCGAGGTGAGCCTGGAGATCGGTTCCCTGCGCCGCGCGGCCGTGCCCGCCCCGGCCGAGGGCGCCGCCACGCCGGCGGTGGTGCGCATGGCGCCCGCCGAGCCGTTCGACGGCCACCTGGACACCCATTACACCTTCGAGAACTTCGTCGAGGGCCGCAGCAACCAGCTCGGCCGCGCCGCAGCGTGGCAGGCGGCCTCCCAGCCGGGCGACCGCGCCCACAACCCGCTGCTGCTCTACGGCGGCACCGGCCTGGGCAAGACCCACCTGATGTTCGCGGCGGGCAACGCCATGCGCGCGGCGAACCCGGCGATGCGCGTGCTCTACCTGCGCAGCGAGCAGTTCCTGGCCGCGCTGATGAAGGCGCTGCAGGACAAGAGCAACGGCATGGCCGCGTTCAAGCGCCAGTTCCAGCAGGTGGACGCACTGCTGATCGACGACATCCAGTTCTTCGCCGGCAAGGACCGCACGCAGGAAGAGTTCTTCCACACCTTCAACGCGCTGATCGACGGCAAGCAGCAGATCATCCTCACCTGCGACCGGTTCCCGCGCGAGGTCGAGGGGCTGGAGCCCAGGCTGAAGTCGCGCCTGGGTTGGGGCCTGTCGGTGGCCATCGACCCGCCGGACTTCGAGACCCGCGCCCAGATCGTGCTGTCCAAGGCCGGCGAGCGCGGCGCGCGGATCCCGGAGGACGTCGCGTTCCTGATCGCCAAGAAGATGCGCTCGAACGTGCGCGACCTGGAGGGCGCGCTCAACACGCTGGTGGCCCGCGCCAACTTCACCGGCCGGGCGATCACGCCGGAGTTCGCCCAGGAGACGCTGCGCGACCTGTTGCGCGCGCAGCAGCAGGCGATCGGCATCCCCAACATCCAGAAGACCGTGGCAGACTACTACGGCCTGCAACTCAAGGATTTGCTGTCGAAACGGCGGACGCGCTCGCTCGCCCGGCCGCGCCAGGTGGCAATGGCGCTGGCCAAGGAGCTGACCGAGCACAGCCTGCCGGAAATCGGGGACGCATTCGCCGGGCGCGACCACACGACCGTGCTGCATGCCTGCCGGCAGGTCCGGCACCTGATGGACACCGACGGCAAGCTCCGCGAGGACTGGGAGAAGTTGATCCGCAAGCTCAGCGAGTGACCGGCGACGCCGGTGCACAACCGGCGCGCGGGGTGTGGACAACCGGTGTGCAATTCCGGCCCCGGAAATCCATCCACAGCTTGTCCGCAGCCGGCGGGAGGCGTTTTCCAACGGGTTGCAAACTGGGAAACCGCAACGGATTCAAGGGGTTGGATGAGTTCCTGACAGGTCTCGCCCGCTCCATGCACCACCAGCTTTTGATTTATCCATCCTGCTTCAAAGCGACTGGCCCGTGTGGGCAAGCCGCAATCCGACAAGGGGACAAGGGGTCCGCATGCGCTTCAGCCTGCAACGCGAAACCTTCCTGAAACCACTGGCCCAGGTGGTCAACGTGGTCGAACGGCGGCAGACCCTGCCGGTGCTGGCCAACCTGCTGGTGCAGGTGGTCGACGGCCAGCTCTCGCTGACCGGCACCGATCTCGAGGTCGAGATGGTCGCCCGGCATGCCGTGGACGACGCCAAGGACGGGGAGACCACGATCCCGGCCCGCAAGCTGTTCGACATCGTCCGAGCCCTGCCCGACGGCAGCCGGATCACGGTCAGCCAGACCGGCGAACGCGTGCTGGTCCAGGCCGGCCGCAGCCGGTTCACCCTGGCCTGCCTGCCCGCTGGCGACTTCCCCTCGGTGGACGAGGTCGAGGCGACCGAGCGCGTGGGCGTGCAGGAAGCCGCGCTGAAGGAACTGATCGACCGCACCGCCTTCGCGATGGCCCAGCAGGACGTGCGCTACTACCTCAACGGCCTCTTGTTCGACCTGCGCGACGACACCCTGCGCTGCGTGGCGACCGACGGCCATCGGCTGGCGCTGTGCGAGGCGTCCCTCGATGGTGGCGCGCGGGCCAAGCGGCAGATCATCGTGCCGCGCAAGGGCGTGACTGAACTGCAGCGGCTGCTGGAAGGCGGCGACCGGGCACTCGAGCTGGAGGTCGGCCGCAGCCACATCCGCATCAAGCGCGACGATGTCACCTTCACCTCGAAGCTGATCGACGGCCGCTTCCCGGACTACGAGGCCGTGATCCCGATCGGCGCCGACCGCGAGGTCAGGATCGACCGCGAGATCCTGCGGGCCGCCCTGCAGCGCGCCGCGATCCTGTCCAACGAGAAGTACCGCGGCGTCCGCGTCGAGGTCTCCCCCGGCCAGCTCAAGATCAGCGCGCACAACCCGGAGCAGGAAGAGGCGCAGGAGGAGGTCGAGGCCGATACCAAGGTCGACGACCTGGCGATCGGCTTCAACGTGAACTACCTGCTGGAGGCCCTCTCCGCGCTGCGCGAGGAGCACGTGATCCTGCAGTTGCGGGACGCCAACTCCTCCGCCCTGGTCCGCGAGGCCGGCAGCGAGACCTGCCGTCACGTGGTGATGCCGCTGCGGCTCTGACGCGCGTCGGTTCCACGTGGAACACGCCCGGGCCGGTCCCGGGCGTTTGTTTTTTGGGAGTAACGGCGGGGCTAGGGGCTGGGGGACCAGGGGCTAGTGAACGGCCTCGATCTGCGACCATGCACGAAACCGCTTTTTCCTAGCCCCTAGCGCCGAGCCCCTAGCCCCGCCCTTGCCCTCCCCCATGCACGTTACCCGCCTCGACATCACCGCCCTGCGCCGCTTCGACCAGGCCACGCTGTCGCCGGCGCCGGGGCTCAATGTCCTGGTCGGCGCCAACGGCGCGGGGAAGACCAGCGTCCTGGAGGGCCTGCACCTGATGGCCTATGGCCGCAGCTTCCGGGGCCGGGTCCGCGACGGCCT
>CAMLHR010000254.1 GCA_946479915.1 uncultured Lysobacter sp. | reverse complement strand
CTGTGCGGCCGGCGAGGGCGCGGTGGTGCAACCGCCGATCGCGGCGGACAGGGCGAGCGCGAGCGCGCCGTGCTTGAGGGCCGCGAAGGGCCGGCTGGGTGCAGTCATTAGGTGTCACTCCCCGAAGATGATCAAAATTGAAGGCGCCTGGCGGCGCACCCCATCGGCCATCCTAGTCGCCGGGGCCAGGCGGGGCATAGGCCACAAGTCCGGTCGCCTACACTGGCGGCCATGGCACGGCACACCCACGCACTGGTCACCGGCGCGAATCGCGGCCTCGGCCTCGAATTCGTCCGCCAGCTGCTGGAAGGCGGCCGCCGGGTCGTGGCGACCGCCCGCCACCCCGGGAAGGCGACCTCGCTGAATGCGCTGGCCGGGGAGTACCCGGGCCGGCTCCACGTGCTGCCGCTGGACGTCGCCGACGCCCGGTCGCGCGCCGAGCTGGTGAAGGAGCTCCCGCTGCTCGCCGGCGACGACGCGCCGCTGCGGATCGACCTGCTGGTCAACAACGCGGGCGTGCTGCATTCGGGCGAGCGCTTCGGCGGCGTCACCCAGGCCACCCTCGAGGACAGCCTGCGCACCAACGCGATCGGGCCGTTCCTGCTGGTGCAGGCGCTCGCGCCGCTGCTGGCCGACGGCGCGCGGGTGGCCAACCTGTCGTCGCAGCTCGGCTCGGTCGGGCGCGTCAGCCGGTTCGGCACGCCGAGCTACGCCATCTCCAAGGCGGCGCAGAACATGGCGACGGCGCAACTCGCCCAGGCGCTCGCGCCGCGCGGGATCGTCGTGGCCGCGTTCCATCCCGGCTGGGTGCAGACCGACATGGGCGGCGCGGGCGCGGACGTCTCGCCGGCCGACTCCGCGTCGGGCCTGCTGCGGGTCATCGAGGGGCTCGGCGAAGGCGACAGCGGCCGGTTCCTCGACTGGCGCGGGCAGCCGCTGCCCTGGTGACGCCCGCCCGGGCCGCATGTTCGACGTCATCCTGCACGCGCCGGAGATCCCGCCCAATACCGGCAATGTGATCAGGCTTTGCGCCAACAGCGGCGCGCGCCTGCACCTGGTCGAGCCGCTGGGGTTCTCGCTCGACGACCGGCAGTTGAAGCGGGCGGGCCTGGACTACCACGAGCATGCGCGCGTGCGCGTCCACGCGACCCTCGATGCCGCGCTGGCCGCGATCGCGCCGCCGCGCCTGTTCGCGCTGTCGACCCGCGGCACCGTGCGCTACGACGCGCCGGCCTACGCGGCCGGCGACGCGTTCCTGTTCGGCAGCGAGACCAGCGGGCTCCCGGCGGGGGTGCTCGAGGCGGTGCCGCCCCCGCACCGGCTGCGCCTGCCGATGCGGCCGGACAACCGCAGCCTCAACCTCTCCAACGCGGTGGCCGTCGTGGTCTTCGAGGCCTGGCGCCAGCAGGGCTTCGCCGGCGGCGCATGACGCGTTCAGCCGGCAGCGGGCCGGCTCACGCCGATTCCACGGGGGCGGCACGACACTCGTGCCATCGCAACGAGGACCAACCGATGAGCAGACTCGACTCGATCTTCGACGGCGCGACTCCGGACAACGCGACGCTCTCCGAGCGCGCCATGCTGCTCGCCGACCGCGTCGGCGGGAACCTGCGCCAGGTGGTGCCGCCGCACGCGGGCAAGTGGCTCAACGCGGGCATGAAGCTCGGCGCGCTGAAGGCCGGCACCCGGGTGGCGGGCAAGTTCGCGCGGCGCAACCCCGCCGTGCTCGTGGCCGCCGCGGCCGGTGCCGGCGCGATCTGGTACCTCGCTCGCCGCCGCGCGCGGCAGGTCGCGGAAGCCAACGGCGAAACGGAAGCCGCGCAGGGCCGTTCGCGCAAGGTCGCCGCGAAGCGCGGCAACGGGCGCAAGGCAACCTCGGGCCGCGCGCGAAAGACCGCCGACTAGCCGCTAGCGCGTCGCCGCGACCGGCAGCTCGATGATGAAGCGGGCGCCGCCGCCGTCGCGGTCCTCGTACCAGAGCTGGCCCCCGGCCTGGTCCACGATCTGGCGTGCGAGCGACAGGCCCAGTCCGCTCGACAGGCCCTTGGTCGGGTCGTCCTCGGTCATGCGCACGAACGGCTTGAACAGGTCGCGCCGGCGTCGTTCGGGGATGCCGGGGCCGCGGTCCTCCGCCCACAGCTGCCAGTAATCCGGCGCGCCGCGCCGCGCGCTGAGGTCGAGCACACCGCCATCGGCCGCGTACTTCAGCGCGTTGCTTACCAGGTTCTCCGCGACCTGGCGCAGCACCATGGGGTCCATCGCGACCACGGCGTCCTCGCCGGGCATGTCGCACAGCAGGCGCATGCCGCGCGACTCGAACTGCAGTTCGTAGCGGTCGCGCAGCCACGACAGCACGTCGCGCAACGCCGCGCTGGCGCGCTGGCTGTCGTCGCTCGCCGCCTTGCCGCGCCGTGCCTGGGTCTCCAGGTAGCGGCGGATGTAGCCCAGCGCGTCCTGCGCGCTGTCGTCGATCATCTGCAGGTAGCGTGGCACGCGTTCCGGCTTGCACGCGCCCTGCAGCAGCATGTCGCTCGCGAAGACGACGCTGCTCAGGGGATTCTTCAGGTCGTGCGCGACCAGGTTCACCAGTTCCTGGCGTTCGCGCGCGACGCGCTCCAGGCGGTCGCGCGTGAGCTTGAGGCCGAGGTGCGCGTTGACGCGGGCCAGCAGTTCCTCGGGCATGAAGGGCTTGGTGACGTAGTCCACGGCGCCGGCGTCGAACGCGCGCAGCAGCATGTCGCGGTCCTGGGCGGCGGTGAGGAACACCACCGGCACCTGCGACAGCGCCGGCTGCTCCTTGACGCGGGCGATCAGCTCGAAGCCGTCCATGCCCGGCATCATCATGTCCAGCAACATCAGGTCGGGGACCTGCGCCGTCGCGAGTTCGAGCGCGGCATCGCCGTCGCTGGCGGACAGCACTTCGTAACCGTGGCGCGTGAGCAGGGCGGTGACCACCCGCAGGTTGGCGGGCTGGTCGTCGACCACGAGGATGCG
>CAMLHR010000253.1 GCA_946479915.1 uncultured Lysobacter sp. | reverse complement strand
CGCGGCCATTGCGATCGCCTGGTCGGCGCGCTGCAGGTTGCGCGGGGCCGCCTCGAAATCCGTGTCGTGCGTGAACTGGCGCTCTGCGCCGGCGCAGATGCGCGCCATCGCCTGCACCGCGCGCACCGGCCAGCTGCCGGCGGCGGTCTCCTGGGAGAGCATCACCGCGTCGGTGCCGTCGATGACCGCGTTGGCGACGTCGAGGACCTCGGCGCGCGTCGGGATGGGGCTGTCCAACATCGACTGCAGCTTCTGCGTCGCGGTGATCACCACCCGGTTGCGGGCCAGCGACTCGCGGATGATCTTCTTCTGCAGCCCGGGCAGTTCGGCGTCACCGATCTCCACGCCCAGGTCGCCACGCGCCACCATCACCACGTCGCTCGCGTCGATGATCTCCTCGAGGTGCTCGATGGCCTCGGCGCGCTCGATCTTCGCGACCAGCGCGGCGTCGCTGCCGGCCTCGCGCGCGATCCGCCTCGCCTCCTGCATGTCGGCCGCGTTGCGACAGAAGGAGACCGCGATGAAGTCCACGCCGATGCCGGCGGCGATGCCGATGAGCTCGCGGTCGCGCTCGGTCAGCGCGCCGAGGGACAGGCCGCCGCCCTGCTTGTTCAGGCCCTTGCGGTCGGAGAGCACGCCGTCGGCGAGCACCGTGGTGCGGATGCGTTCGCCCTCGACGGCGTCGACCTGCAGCTGCACCAGCCCGTCGTCGAGCATGAGCACGTTGCCGGGACGCACGTCGCCGGGCAGCCCGAGGTAGCTCACGCCGACCTGCGTCGCGTCGCCCGCCGGCGCGCTCGCGCTGGCGACCAGGTCGAAGTGCGCGCCCGCGGTGAGCTGCACCCTGCCGTCGGCGAAGGTCTCGATGCGGATCTTGGGTCCCGGCAGGTCCGCCAGGATGCCGACCTCGCGCCCCGCGCGCGCCGCGGCCTCGCGCACCGCGCGGGCGCGGTCGGCCTGCGCCGAGGGATCGCCGTGCGAGAAGTTCAGGCGCACCACGTCCACGCCCGCTGCCAGCAGGGCGTCGAGCACCCCCGGGTTGTCGGTGGCGGGGCCGAGCGTGGCGAGGATCTTGGTTCGCGGGTCCTGGGTCATGCCGCCATCATGCCGCCATTCGCGCCGTCGTTCGCGCGGTCAGCGCGCCCGTGCCTCCAGCGCCGCGACCGCGGGGAGGGTCTTCCCCTCCAGGAACTCCAGGAACGCGCCGCCGCCGGTCGAGATGTACGACACGTCGCCGGCGATGCCGTACTTGTCCACGGCCGCCAGCGTGTCACCGCCGCCCGCGATCGAGAACGCGCCGGACGCGGCGATCGCGCGGGCCAGCACCTCGGTGCCCTTGCCGAACGCGTCGAACTCGAACACCCCCACGGGGCCGTTCCAGACCACCGTGCCGGCCCGGGCGATCATCGCCGCATAGCGCGCCGCGGTGTCCGGCCCGATGTCCAGGATCATGTCGTCGGCGTCCACGGCGTCGACCGGCTTCACCGTGGCCGGCGCGTCCGCCGCGAACCGCGGCGCGACGACCACGTCGGTCGGCACCGGGATCTCCGCGCCGCGCGACTTCGCGTCCGCCATGATCCTGCGCGCCGTGTCGACCAGGTCCGGCTCGACCAGCGACTTGCCCACGCCGTGGCCCATGGCGGCGATGAAGGTGTTGGCGATGCCGCCGCCCACGATCAGCTGGTCCACCTTGCCGACCAGCGAGGTCAGCAGCTCCAGCTTGGTGGAGACCTTGCTGCCCGCGACGATCGCCAGCAGCGGACGGGCGGGCGCGTCGAGCGCGCGGCCCAGCGCATCGAGTTCGGCCATCAGCAACGGCCCACCGCAGGCCACCTCGGCCGCGGCGATCACGCCATGCGTCGAGGCCTGCGCGCGGTGCGCGGTGCCGAACGCGTCCATCACGAAGATGTCGCACAGCGCCGCGTAGGCCTTCGCCAACGCGGGATCGTCCTTCTTCTCGCCCGCGTTCATCCGGCAGTTCTCGAGCAGCACCAGCCGGCCCGGCTCGACCGGCACGCCGCCCACCCAGTCGCGCACCAGCGGCACATCCATCCCCAGCAGTTCGCCGAGCCGCGCGGCGACCGGCGCGAGCGAATCGGCCTCGCTGAATTCGCCTTCGACCGGGCGCCCGCGATGCGACATCACGATCACCGCGGCGCGCTGGTCGAGCAGCCGGCGCAGGGTCGGCAACGCCGCCGTGATGCGCTGTTCCGACGTGATCCTCCCGTCCGCGTCGATCGGCACGTTCAGGTCCTCGCGGACGAGCACGCGCTTGCCGGACAGGTCGAGGTCGGTCATGCGGAGGATGGGCATCGGCGGGATCCTGGGCGGCGGGAACCGCCCATTGTCCGGGGCGCGGCGGCGCCGTTCAAACGCGCGCCGCCCTCAAGCCGCCTGGGCGCTCTCCCGCGGCGCCCGCGGCGGGGCCGGCGCCCAGTACCCGACCACGGTGCACAGCACGCCGTAGGCGATGAACGACAGGATGCCGAAGAGGTTGCCGAGGTGTTCGCGGTCGGCGAGCAGCAGCTTGCCCAGCACGATCGCCATCAGCAGCGCGCCGGCACCCCAGAGCGTACGGTCGGCCCGGCGCGAACCGATGATCCAGGCCAGCACGCCCAGCAGGCTCCAGGTCACGGTGAGCGTGGCCTGCACGACGCTGGTGTCGAACATCGCCGAGGTCCAGGCGATGCCGCCCCAGTGGTGGCAGGCGCGCAACGCGACGACGGTCACCAGGGCGAAACTCGCGGCGGACACCATCGACACGCGAAGGCGCGCCCACGCGGGCGGCGCCGACGGCGAGCGCAGCCAGTCGGCGAACGCCAGCAAGGCCCCCAGCTGCACCAGGTCCAGCGGATTGAGCACCGGCACCCAGGCCAGCGGCGCGGCATCGCCCGCCGCGAACAGCGCCGGCACCCAGCCCAGCGCCAGCACGATCGCCACGAGGCGTTGCAACACCGATCGCCACTGCATGAAGCGCTCACCGACCGGCGCGGAC
>CAMLHR010000252.1 GCA_946479915.1 uncultured Lysobacter sp. | reverse complement strand
GACCAGGTAGTAGCGCACGTCGAAGCGCATGCGCGCGTCCTCGAACGCGGGGAATCCGCATTCGTAGGGCGACAGCTTCTCGGGGCTCGGGCGCTTGGGGCCCAGGACGTTGCCGATGACGATCAGGGCGATCCCGATGCCGGTGGCAACGATCAGGAACAGCAGGGTCGGCAGGTATTCGGCCAGCACGCTTGTCCTCTTCCGGCCCTCGTGGCCTGTCATCCGGACGTCCTGTCCGGTTTCTACTTGCGTATGTAATGGTGCCCAAGGGGGGACTCGAACCCCCACGACCGAAGCCGCTACCACCTCAAGGTAGTGCGTCTACCAATTCCGCCACCTGGGCTTTGAACTCGCGATTTTACTCGGCCGGTGCGTCCTCGGCCGGAGCGTCCTCGGCGGGGGCCGGCGCCTCCTGGACCGGCGCCTCGTCGGCCGGCGCCGCCGGGACGACCGGGGCCGCCGGGACTTCAGGCGCCGTCTCCGCCTGCGCGGCCGGGACCTCCGCCATCACGCCCAGGTCGGGCCCGCTGGCGACCGGCCTTGCGCTGTGGGTGGCATGCCACGCCATGTACAGGCTGATGAGGAAGAAGGTGATCGCCAGCCACTTGGTCGCCTTCGACAGGAAGTTGCCGGCGCCGGTGGAGCCGAACACGGTGGCCGAGGCGCCCGCGCCGAAGCCCGAGCCGGCCTGCGCGCCCGCGCCGCGCTGCATGAGGATCAGCGCGATCATCGCGATGGCGATGAGGACGTAGAAGACGTTGAGGATGACGAGCATGTTGGATCCGGTTTAGCCAGCGGCGCTGACGATGGCGAGGAAATCGGCCGCCACCAGCGAGGCGCCGCCGACCAGGCCGCCGTCCACGTCGTCCTGCGCGAACAGCGCCGCGGCGTTGTCGGCCTTGACGCTGCCGCCGTACAGGATCGGCAGCGAGCCGGCAATTCTAGCATCGCGGGCTTTTACTTCGCCACGGATGAAGGCGTGGACCTCCTGGGCCTGCTCCGGGCTGGCCGTCTTGCCGGTGCCGATGGCCCAGACCGGCTCGTAGGCGACCACGGCGCCGTCGAAGACCGTGGGGCCGCCGGCCGCGAACACGGCGTCGAGCTGCTCCTCGATGCGCCACCAGGTCTGGCCGGCCTCCCGTTCATGCAGGGACTCGCCCACGCACAGGATCGGCACCAGGCCAGCGGCCTTGGCCGCCAGGAACTTGCGGGCCACCACCTCGCTGGACTCATCGTGGTACCGGCGGCGCTCGGAGTGGCCGACCAGGCCGTACTTCGCGCCGACGTCCAGCAGCATCGCCGCGGACACCTCGCCGGTGTAGGCCCCGCGCTCGTGGGCGCTGACGTCCTGGGCCCCGAAGGCGATGCCCTTGCCGCCGTACGCGGCGACGAGGTCGCCCAGGTAGGGCAGCGGCGGCAGGACGACGCGCTCGACCCCGGCCGGCGCGTCCGCGGCGGCGAGCTGGTCGACGAGGGCGTGGGCGAAGGCGCGGTCGCCGTGCAGCTTCCAGTTACCGGCGACGATTCGGCGACGCATGGCGGTTCCCCCAAGGGTGAAACGCCAAGGATACCGGTCGCAGCGCCCGGCGGTACGCGCGGACCACGCGGCGGATGACGCGCTGCTGGTCCGTGTGCCGGATCTCGCGCAGCGTGTAGGTCGCGGAATAGCCCGGCGGTATCACGGTCCGGCCGTAGTGCCCGCCGTAGTAATCGGTGGCGCGGTGCTTGCGCTTCCTGCGGCAGGCGCGGACCGAATACTCGAACTCCAGTGCGCGCTCGTGCCAGGCGGTCACCTGGAACAGGCCGCCGTCGCGGGTGAGCATCACGGTGCGGCCGAGCTGCTCGAGCTCCGCCTTGAAGCGCTCCAGCGCCGGCAGGACGACGTCATCGCAGAACGCGGCGACTTCGCGTCGCTCGCGCTCGCGGCGGCGGATGGCCTCCGCCTCGCTCTCATTGCTGCGCCAGACGGCGCGACGCAACGAATCGACCCAGCTGAACATGTTCCGGCCTCCGAATCCCCCCGATCCCGTGGCCGCGCGTCGTCTCCCCCTATGGCTCAAGCATAGCCCAGCGGCAGCCGGTCCTCCCCATGTCCTTCGAACGCGGCCGCCCAGGCGGCCAGCGCCTCGCCCCGCAGCGGCCGGCTGAAGTAGTACCCCTGCGCCATGTCGCAGCCGTGGTCGCGCAGCAGGGCCAGGGAGCCGGCGTCCTCGACGCCCTCGGCGATGACGCGCAGGCCCATGGTGTGGCCCAGCTCGATGGTGCTGCGGACGATGACGTCGTCGTCGCTGCCCCGCGCCAGCCGGACGACGAAGCTCTTGTCGATCTTCAGCTCGTCCACCGGCAGCCGCTTGAGCTGGGCGAGCGAGGAGTAGCCGGTGCCGAAGTCGTCGATGGCCAGCGCCGCGCCGATGCCGTGCAGCCGGCGCAGCACGCGCACGGCCTCGTCCACGTCGCGCATCAGGGCGCTCTCGGTGACCTCCAGGATCAGGCGCCTGGCCGGCACCCGGTGGCGATGCAGCGCCTCGTCCACCATCTCGACCAGGGCCGGGTCCGCCAGGTCCATCGCCGAGAGGTTCACCGCGATGCCCAGGTCCAGGCCGGCGGCGCGCCAGCGGGCGTTCTCGGCCAGCGCCCGGTCCACGACGAAGCGGGTCAGGCCCTGCACCGAGCCGGCGTGCTCGGCCAGCGGGATGAACTCGTCCGGCGACACGGCGCCTAGCACCGCGTGGTCCCAGCGCAGCAGGGCCTCGGCGTGCGCGACGGCATTCGTGGCCAGGTCGATCTTGGGCTGGTACTCCACCCGCAGCTCGTCGCGCTGCTCGGCCTTGAGCAGGTCGCTCATCAGGGTGAGGCGGCGCAGGTGGGTTTCCTCCCGGCCGCTGCGGTAGAGCGCGATGTTCAGGCGCTCGTCCTTGGCGTCGTACAGGGCGATGTCGGCACGGCGCAGCAGCGTGCCGGGGTCGAGCGCGGCGCGGATGCCGGCGAGGTCGAGCGGCG
>CAMLHR010000251.1 GCA_946479915.1 uncultured Lysobacter sp. | reverse complement strand
GAAGATCGCCCTCGACGCGCTGCGCACCTACAAGGACAAGGTGGTCGGCCAGCTCACCAAGGGCCTGTCCGGGATGGCGAAGCAGCGCAAGGTGCGCGTGGTCACCGGCACCGGCCTGTTCCTGTCGGCGAACGAACTGGAAGTCACCGACGGCGACAAGACGACGCTCGTGCGGTTCGACCAGTGCATCATCGCGGCGGGTTCGCAGCCGGTGAAGCTGCCCGGGTTCCCCTGGGACGACCCGCGCGTCATGGATTCGACCGACGCGCTCGAGCTGGCCGACATCCCGGGCAAGCTGCTCGTCGTCGGCGGCGGCATCATCGGCCTGGAGATGGCGACGGTGTACCGCGCGCTCGGCAGCGAGGTGACGGTCGTCGAACTGTCCGACCAGCTCATGCCGGGCGCGGATCCGGACCTGGTGAAGCCGCTGGCCGCGCGCCTGAAGCAGCAGGGCGTCAAGGTCCACCTCAAGACGAAGGTCACCGAGGCCAAGGCGCAGAAGCAGGGCATCGCATGCAGCTTCGAGGGCGCCAGCGAACCCGACACGAAGCTCTACGACCGCGTGCTGGTCGCCGTCGGCCGCGCGCCGAACGGCGCGAAGCTCGATGCCGAGAAGGCGGGCGTGCGCGTCGGCGAGCGCGGCTTCATCCCGGTGGACCGGCAGATGCGCACCAGCGCGCCGCACGTGTTCGCGATCGGCGACCTGGTCGGCAACCCGATGCTGGCGCACAAGGCCACGCACGAGGGCAAGCTCGCCGCGGAAGTCGCGTCGGGCGAGAAGCGTGAGTGGGTCGCCCGCGTGATCCCGTCGGTGGCCTATACCGATCCGGAGATCGCCTGGGTCGGCGTGACCGAGGCCGAGGCGAAGGACAAGGGCCTGGCGATCGGCACCGGCAAGTTCCCGTGGGCCGCCAGCGGCCGCGCGATCGGCCTGGGCCGCACCGAGGGCTTCACCAAGCTGGTGTTCGACGAGGCCACGCATCGCGTGATCGGCGGCGGCATCGTCGGCCCGCACGCCGGCGACCTGATCGCCGAAGTGGCGCTGGCCATCGAGATGGGCGCGGAAGCCGCCGACATCGGCCACACCATCCATCCGCATCCCACGTTGTCCGAGTCCGTGGGCATGGCGGCTGAGGCCTACGAAGGGACGATCACCGATCTCTACATCCCGAAGAAGTAGCGGCCCTGAAAAGTAGAAGCCCCGGTACGGGACCGGGGCTCCTGGGCCTGCACGAGGATCGACGAGGAAAATCGGGCAGGCTTCGGGAGCATGGACCAGTCCATGTCCGTGAAGGTTCAAGGCGCCGCCGGAAGGGTTGCCCGGGATTCAGCACGCTTAACGCGGGGAACCCTCCGGACACCACGCGGGGCCCCGTTCCGGGACGCCTGGCGGTTGCCGCTCCGGAAGCCGCGCTGCTATACTTTTGCGGCTCAGCAGGGCGGTTTTATCGCCTTGCCGACTCCCTGAGCCAGACCCCAGCTAGAAGAGGCCCCGCGCGTGCACGATCCAGTTGCCGCGGGCCGCCAGACCGCACTCCGCGCCATCGGCTTCCAGGCCGCCGTCGCGGTACCGGTCGCGGCAGCGGCCTTCCTGCTGCAGGGTCCCCGCGCGGCACTGGCGGCGGTGACGGGAGGCGCGGCGCTGGTCCTCGGCCACCTGGTGGCGGCGACCCTGGCGCTGGGAGGCGGAATCCAGCCCGCGCGTGCGGCCTACGCGCGGTTGCTCCTCGGCATCGCCGGGAAGTGGCTGGTGGTGTTGGCGGTCCTCGCCGTCGCATCGGGAGCCTGGCGCCTGCCGCCGCTGCCGATGCTGGGAGGATTGGTGGCGGGCCTGCTGGCCTATTACGTAGCGTTGAACTTCGGCAACAGGAACGAGCGGTGACTCCCGAAACGACGACTGTCCAGCAGGAAAGCTCCGGCGGCGGCACGACCGAGTACATCAACCACCACCTGCACCACCTGCAGTGGAACTTCGGCGACGGCGCGTTCTGGACCGTCAACCTCGACACGGTCTTCTTCACCCTTGTCCTGTCGGCCCTGTTCCTGTTCTCCTTCATTCGCGCCGCGCGCCGCGCCACCGCCGGCGTGCCGGGCAAGTTCCAGGCGTTCGTCGAGATGGTCGTCACCGCCGTCGACGGGCTGGTGCGCGAGACCTTCCACGGCCGCAGCAAGCTGATCGCGCCGCTGTCGCTGACCATCTTCGTGATGGTGTTCCTGTTCAACTTCATGGACCTGCTGCCGATCGACTCGCTGCCGGCCCTGTGGACGGTGGCCAACGACGCCGCGGGCCACGACCCGGCGCACGCGTACCTGCGCATCGTGCCGACCGCCGACCTCAACACGACGCTGGGCATGGCGCTGGGCGTGTTCGTGCTCATCCAGGTCTTCGGCATCAACCACAAGGGCTTCGGCGGCTTCGTCAAGGAAGCCTTCACCGCGCCGTTCCACGCCGAAGGCACCGTCGGCAAGATCGCGCTGGCGCCGGCCAACTTCCTGCTGCGCCTCATCGAGGAAGCGGTGCGCCCGGTGAGCCTGAGCCTGCGACTGTTCGGCAACATGTACGCGGGCGAGCTGATCTTCATCCTGATCGCCGTCATGACCCTGGGCGCGTCGCTCGCGTCGGGCCTGACCTGGGCGATGGGCCCGATGCAGTTCGTCGCGGACTTCATCTGGACCGCGTTCCACATCCTGATCATCACGCTGCAGGCCTTCATCTTCATGATGCTCACGATCGTCTACCTGAGCATGGCCGCGGAATCCCACTAGGCCGCACCGCACTAGCCCCACCACTCACCCGCAACACAACGATCCAACCGGAGAGCACCATGGAAAACGCAGCCCTCATCGCCGAAGTGATGAAGTTCACCGTCATCGGCGCCAGCCTCCTCATCGGCCTCGGCGCCCTCGGCACCGGCATCGGCTTCGCCATCCTCGGCGGCAAGTTCCTGGAAGGCGCCGCGCGCCAGCCGGAGCTGACCCCGATGCTGCAGACCAAGATGTTCATCGTCGCCGGCCTGC
>CAMLHR010000250.1 GCA_946479915.1 uncultured Lysobacter sp. | reverse complement strand
GGGCCGTTAGCTCAGTTGGTAGAGCAGTTGACTCTTAATCAATAGGTCCAAGGTTCGAATCCTTGACGGCCCACCAATCCCGAAACGCCCGGCTCGCGCCGGGCGTTTTTTTTCGTTTATATAGCCCCGACCTGCGAAAGTGGCGGAACTGGTAGACGCACTGGATTTAGGTTCCAGCGGTTCACACCGTGGGGGTTCGAGTCCCCCCTTTCGCACCAGCTCCCGCGAGGGCAAGAGCGCTTTTTGCTTTACGCAGCGCGCTTGGCGATGGCCTGGGCGAAGGCGAGCGTGTTGCCGGTGCCGCCGAGGTCGGGGGTGAGCGAGTCCTTCGCCTCGAGGGTCTCGACGATGGCCTTGCGCAGCTTCGTCGCCTTGTCGGCCATGCCCAGGTGGTCGAGCATCTGCGCGGCGGCGAGGAGCAGCGCGCAGGGGTTGGCCTTGCCCTGCCCGGCGATGTCCGGCGCCGTGCCGTGCACCGCCTCGAAGATCGCCGCGTCGGCGCCGATGTTCGCGCCCGGCGCCAGGCCCAGGCCGCCGACGAGCCCGGCGCACAGGTCCGAGAGGATGTCGCCGAACAGGTTCGTGGTGACGATCACGTCGAACTTCTCCGGCTGCATCACCAGCTTCATGCAGCACGCGTCGACGATCATCTCCTCGGTCTGGATGTCCGGGTACTGCGCGGCCACCTCGCGCGCGACCTTCAGGAACAGGCCCGAGGTCGACTTCATGATGTTGGCCTTGTGCACGATCGTGACCTTGCGGCGGCCGTTGGCCTTCGCCAGCTCGTAGGCGTAGCGCACGATCCGCTCCGAGCCGCGGCGCGTGGTGCGCACGATCGAGGTCGCGGTGTCGCCGTCCGCGGACAGTTCCTGGCCCTCCGCGGTGTACGCGCCCTCGGTGTTCTCGCGCACCGTGACCAGGTCCACGCCCGACGGGAAGCGCGACATCGTGTTCGGGTGCGAGATCGCCGGGCGCACGTTCGCGTACAGGTCGAAGCGCTTGCGCAGCTCGACGTTGATGGAAGAGAAGCCGCCGCCGACCGGCGTGGTCAGCGGGCTCTTGAGCGCGATGCGGTTGCGGCGGATCGAGTCCATGGTCTCGGCGGGCAGGAGCTCGCCGGTCTTCTCGTGCGCCACCAGGCCGGCATCGACGAACTCGTAGGCCAGGCCCAGCTGCATCGCGTCGAGCACGTGCAGGGTCGCGTCCATGATCTCCGGGCCGATGCCATCGCCACGGATGACCGAAATCGTCTGCGTCATTGCGGGGGGTTCCAGGCTTGCGTGTGGGGACCGCCCATTATGCCGTGGCGCCCGTGGCCTCGAGCTGTTCGAGGAAGTCCACCGCGCGGCGCAGGTGGGGGATCACGATGCTGCCGCCGACCACCAGCCCGATCGAGAAGGCCTCGAACATCGCGTCGCGGGACACGCCCGCCTGGCGGCACTGGGCCACGTGGTAGCTGATGCAGTCGTCGCAGCGCAGGACCAGCGAGGCCACCAGCCCCAGCAGTTCCTTGGTCTTCACGTCCAGCGCGCCGTCCTGGTAGGCCTGGGTGTCGAGCGCGAAGAAGCGCCGCACCACCTGGTTGGGCTCGGCCAGGATCTTCTCGTTCATCCGCTGCCGGTACGCGGTGAAGGCCGCGACGCGGTCGCCGACGGCCTCGTCGCCGCCGCTCACGCCCCGCCCTCCCCGTCCAGCAGCGGCTTGAGCCCGCCCGCGCGATGCAGCGCGATCATGTCGTCGTAGCCGCCCACGTGGGTCTCGCCGACGAAGATCTGCGGCACGCTCGTGCGCCGCGCGCGCTGCATCATCTCCGCGCGCGCCTCGGCGTCCAGGTCGATCCGGCGCTCGGACCACTCGCGGCCCTGGCTGCGCAGGAAGTTCTTGGCGGCGACGCAATACGGGCAGATCGCGGTGGTGTACATCACGATCGCGGGGGCGGGGGCGGCATTCACGGTGGTGGCGGCTCCGAAACTCTCACGGGGTTGGACGGTCGAATATGCGGGCCGGCCGGGGCGATTTCCAGTTGTCGCGCGCGTCCGGCATGCTTCACGGCCGGTTCACTCGCAGGCACCGGGTCGCGTCCATCCTGCTCCTTCGCCTGTCGTCCCGCCGTTGCCACCGGAGTCCGCGTGCGCCGTCCCGCCCTGCTCGCCTTCGCCCTCACGCTCGCCATCGCCGGCCCCGGCGCCCCCGCGCAGGGCCTGCCGGGGGGCAGCGACCTGCCGGACATCGGGTCCTCCGCGGGCGAGCTGCTCAGCCCGGCCGAACAGGCGAGCTACGGCCAGATGCTCCTGGCCCAGCTGCGCCACTACGGCTACACGCTGGAGGACCCCTTGCTGGAAGGCTGGCTGCGCCAGGTCGGCGGGCGCCTGGGCGCGTCCAGCGACGATCCCGAACAGGCCTACACCTTCTTCCTGCTCGAGGACCGGCAGATCAACGCATTCGCCACGCTGGGCGGCTACATCGGCGTCAACGCCGGCCTGGTGCTGGCCGCCGAACGCGAGGACGAAGTGGCCAGCGTGCTGGCCCACGAGATCGCGCACGTCACCCAGGACCACGTGCTGCGCAGCGTCGAGCGTGCGCAGAAGGACTCGATCCCGATCCTGCTCGCGATGATCGGCGCGATCGCGGCTGCGCAGGCGGCGGGCGGCAGTTCGCGAGGCGATGCCGCACAGGCGGCGGTCGCCACCGGCATGGGTTTGCTCCAGCAGCGCCAGATCGACTTCACCCGCACCCACGAGGCCGAGGCCGACCGCCTCGGCATCCGGACGCTCGACCGCGCCGGCTACGACCCTGCGGCGATGGCGGGGTTCTTCCAGACCCTGCAGGAGGTCGTGCGCGTCAACCGCGGCGGCGACGATCGCCTGCGCACGCCCGACTACCTGCAGACCCACCCGGTCACCCTCACCCGCATCAGCGAGGCGCGGCTGCGCGCCGAACGCATCGCCGGCGCACCCGGCGGATTCGCGGCCGGCACGTCGCCGACGTCCAACCCGCTGCTGCCCGGCGGGCTGCAACT
>CAMLHR010000249.1 GCA_946479915.1 uncultured Lysobacter sp. | reverse complement strand
GCGATGCGTCCGCGGACGGTGCCGCGTCCGCCGTCGAGCGGGTCGCGCTCGACGACGTGATGGAGAGCGGCGACCGCTACATCATCGGCATCAGCTACCCGAGGTCGATCGAGGCGCACCCGGCGCTCGCCGCGGAACTGAAGGCCTATGCCGACGCCGCGCGCGACGACCTCATGCAGGCGCTCGCCACCCCCGAGGCGGACGGCGGCGATCCCACGGTGCCGGGGCCCTACGACCTGTCGCTGGCGTTCGTGGAACTCCAGGCCACCCCCGACATCGTGGCCGTGGCGGCCGACGGCAGCAGCTACCTGGGCGGCGCGCACGGCCAGCCCCTGGTGCGGCGCTGGGTGTGGCTGCCCGCGCAAGGTCGCATGCTCACAGCGCAGTCGCTGTTGCCGACCCGCGCCGGCTGGGAGGCGGTGTCGGACTACGCCCGCGAACGCCTGGTCGAACAGCTGTCGCTGCGCATGGACGAGGAGCGCATCGCGCCGGAGGACCGCGCGGACCTGATGCGGACCGAGGCGGCGATGATCGAGGCGGGGACCGCTCCGGATCCGGCGAACTTCGACCAGTTCGAACCGGTCCCGGGCGAGGGCGGCAGGCTCGCGGGCCTGCGCTTCGTGTTCCCGCCGTACCAGGTCGGGCCCTACGCGGCCGGAACCCAATCGGTGGTGGTGCCCGCGGCGGTGCTGCTGCCGCACGTCGCGCCCGCCTACCGGGACCTGTTCGAACCGGTGGGGTAACCTGCCGGCGATGGCCGCGCCCTTCCGCCGCCGGATCGAACGCCTGCTCGCGCACGCGGACGTGCGGATCGGCGGCGACCGCCCCTGGGACGTGCAGGTCCACCGCCCGCGCTTCTACGGCCGGGTCCTCGGGCAGGGCTCGCTGGGCCTGGGCGAGTCGTACATGGACGGGGACTGGAACACCGGTTCGCTCGACGGCCTGCTGTGCCGGCTGCTGGAGGCGCGGCTCGACGAGCGCGTCAAGGGCGCCGCCGCACGCTTCGACGCCCTGCGTGCCTGGCTGTCGAACCGGCAGACACGACGACGCGCGCGCGAGGTCGGGCGTCGCCACTACGACCTGGGCAACGACCTGTACCGCGCGATGCTCGGGCCGGGGATGGTCTACAGCTGCGGCTACTGGCGAGACGCCGCCGACCTGGCGTCCGCGCAGGCCGCCAAGCTCGAGCTGTGCTGCCGCAAGCTCGACCTGCGTGCCGGCATGCGGCTGCTGGACATCGGGTGCGGCTGGGGCGAATTGCTGCGACACGCCGCGGAACACCACGGCGTGCGCGGCGTGGGGATCACGATCTCGCGCGAGCAGGCGGCGCTCGCGCGGGAGCGCTGCGCCGGCCTGCCGGTGGAGATCCGGTTGCAGGACTACCGCGAGCTCGGCCGCGATGGCGAGCGGTTCGACCGCATCGTCTCCATCGGCATGTTCGAGCACGTCGGCGTGGACAACTACCCGGAGTACATGGACGTGGCGCGACGCTGCCTGGCGGACGACGCGGCGCACGGTGGCGGCCTGTTCCTGCTGCACAGCATCGGCGGCGAGCGCTCGCGGCGCCGGACCGACCCCTGGATCGCGCGGTACATCTTCCCCAACTCGATGCTGCCGTCGGCCGCGCAGGTGGCGCGCGCGGTGGAAGGCCGGTTCGTCATCGAGGACTGGCACAACTTCGGCGCCGACTACGACCGTACGCTGCAGGCGTGGCGCGACAACATCGAGGCGGCGTGGGACACGTTGCCCGCGCGCTACGACGCCCGGTTCCGGCGCATGTGGCGCTACTACCTGGCCGGATCGATGGCGTCCTTCCGCACGCGCCGCAACCAGGTGTGGCAGCTCGTGCTGTCGCCGCGCGGCGTGCCCGGCGGCTACGTCGCGCCGCGCTGAACGGCCTGCTTCGCGGCGGCCTCGCCGGGCCCGGGGCGCTCCGCGTCGCGCTCGACCTCCGCGGCGATGTCGGCCAGCCGGCCGGGGTCGAGCAGCCCCAGGCCCGCGGCGTGTTCGGCCATCGCCAGGCTGTCGCGCGCACGGAGCATCGGCACGCTGGTGCCCGAGACCCGTTCGATGTGCGCGTCCACGGCCTTGTCCAGCGGCGAGTCGAGCAACGGGTCCACGTCGCGGATATAGATCGCGGCGATCCGCTCGCCGAAGCTGCGCGCGGCCTCCGCGTACAGTTCCGCGTCGGCCTGCCCGGAGTCGCCCAGCAGCACCCAGCGCAGGCGGGGATAGCGCTCGATGAGCGACACCGCGCGCTCGAGCTTGTGGCCGTGGCCCTGCGACTTGATGAACTTGTGCTCGTCCAGCCCCAGGTCGCGCAGGAAGATCGGGCCGCAGGGGATCGCGTTGAGGTCCATGAAGTCGTCGAGCAGGTCGTACAGGTTCCACGGCGAACTCGAGACGTAGAAGACCGGGGCGGTCGGCGCGCCGCCGGGCCCGTCCTGCAGGGCCTGGTAGAGCTTCGCGACGCCGCACAGCGGCTTGCGGGTGCGCGCGTTGTGCAGGAAGGTCAGCTGCGCGGCGACCTTCCAGTCGGTGATGCTGCTGAACAGGATCGTATCGTCGATGTCCGAGATGATCCCGATGCGCGCATTGGCGGCGACCTGGAGGATCGGCTGTGGCGTGGCGAGGCTGCCGTCCGCGAGCGAGATGATGGCGTTCTCCCAGGGGCAGTCGGCGGCCGGCGGCGTGTCCGGGCGCAGGGTCGCCGCGTAATACCCCTCCGGTCCGGTGGTCGCCTCGGCCTCGGCGTCGCGGAATCGCAGGCGCAACGGCACGCCCGGCACCTCGTCGCTCTCGAACCGGCGATAGGTCGCCAGCAGGTTGTCCCACCAGCCGTCGTCCTCGCGCGGGCCGCCCCGGGGCGCCTCGGCGAGCACGCGGCCGAACAGCGAGACGCCGCTGGCGTCGCCGTGGCCGCGATACGCCGCCACGTGGCGCGGCTGCCCGCGGCCGAGGCGCGTGTCGAGGCGCCGCCAGGCGGCGTTCTCGATCGCGACGTCGATCGGCTGCTGCGGAT
>CAMLHR010000248.1 GCA_946479915.1 uncultured Lysobacter sp. | reverse complement strand
CCCGCGTACCAGCCCGGGTGCCCGTCGATCTCGCGGAACGGCCGGTACTCCATCGGCACGGGCGACCGCGCACGCGGGGCGTACACGTCGGGCTCCCGCAACACGGCGCCCAGGCCGGAATACGCATCCCCCAGTCCCCAGCCGCGCGCTGCGAGCAGCTCGCCGGCCGGGTCGTTCCATCCGTACACCGCGACGAAGGCCGTGGTTTCGGCGTCCTCGCCGCGATGCTCCAGCGACGCCTCCGCGCCGATCGTGCGCAGCTCCTCGCCCACCCAGCTGTTGATGGCGGACGGCGTGAGCGTCCACAGGCTGGTCCAGCCCACGCCGTCGTTCTCCAGCGAGAGCGGCGCCCAGAACGCGCCGGCCCGCAGCGACCAGCGCCAGGGCGTCGTGGACACCGGACGGTAGCGCACCCAGGCATCCAGCACGTCCAGCGGCTGCTCGTCGCCGGGATTGAACTGCAAGGTCGCCGAGGCCAGTGTCTCGGCCGACAGCTGCGTGGTGGCCGACAGCGCCCCGGACACGGACGCCTGGTCGTCCCCTGCCCCGAAGCGCGCCTTGCCCAGGCCGCCCTCGTCCCACGCGCGCTCGTCGCCCGGCACCACGCCGCGCACGTCCACGTGCCCCCGCCAACGCACCTCCTGCGCGCCCGCCGATCCGCAAGCGGCTGCCAGCAGGCAGCCGAGCACGCACCGGACGGGAATGCCACGGGACATCAGTAGTCGACGCGTTCCGGATCCGGCCCGCTGCGTGCGCCGGCGCGCAAGCGAAGGGCCACGTCGAGCGTCCGCGTGCCGGGGCCGGACGCCAGGTCGATCCTGCGATGCACCGCCTCGCGATCGCCCTCCAGGCGCGGGTGCCAGACCATGACCCGGTATTCCCCCGGCGGCATCGCGTCGAACCGGACGCGACCGTCGCCGTCCGTGCGCGCCAGCCACGGCGCGTCCGAGACGTAGAGCCACGAGATCATCTGGTCGTGGATGTTGCAGCCCACGGCGACCACGCCTTCGCGACGCAGCGGGACGCGCGCCGACTGCTCGCCCGGCGCCAGGACCATCTCGAACGTCGCCGCCGGCGAGAACGAATAGACGTGGTGACGGGTGTGGTCGCTGTTGCGGATGACCGCGACGCCGCCCGGCCGGGCGAGTTGCACGAACGGCACGAAGGCGAGGTCACGCTGGTCGATGGCGGCCACCGCCGGCAGTGGCGTGCCCGCCCCGGACGCGACGTCCGTCGCCGGTCGCACGGCCACCACCGCGTCGGCGACCGGCTGCCCGCGATCGTCGACACGGACCACCAGGTCCCCCGCGACGGCCTGTCCGCCCATCGCGAGCGCGCACAGGCACAGCCAGGATCGAAAAGGCATGGCTCGTCCCCCAACCGGTGCCCCGGGGATCATTGCACCGCGCCGGAGGCCCCGCAACGGCGCCCGTGCTACTGGAAGATCAGCGGCTGGCGATCGGATTCGAGCGAACGACGTGGCGGCGGCGGTTCGTCCGCCTTCACCACCACGGTGGCCGGAGTGGTCGGCGGGAACCCGAGCGTCCGCTGGATTTCGGCGGGGTAATACGCCTTGCCGTCGACGATCACGAGCGTGACCGAATCGCCATCCACGAGCACGTGGTCGGCACCGGTGCCCGCGGCGAGGGCGAGGAGTTCGCTCCAGCCGCCCGCCTCCACCGCGCCCTCGAAACCGGGCACCAGGCTGCGCCCTTCCGCATCGACCGCCCAGTCCAGGCCCCGCGGCCGGTTGCGCAGCACACCCTGCGGCGTGACGTCGACGATCCGTCCGTCCTCCAGCAACACGTCCGATGGCGGGTCCAGGGTGCCGGTCCCGGTGTTCCAGGGGCGGACGTTGCTGATCAGCAGGCGGCCTTCCAGCGGGTGGGCGAGTTCACGCACCAGCTTGGCCTGGTCGCTGCGGATGGCGCGGGCCTGCCGCGCCAGGAGGCTGTCGACGACGCGCTCCCAGCCCTGCTCGACGATGCGGGTGCCGTCCGGCTCCAGGTAGGCGAACAGGCGCCGGTCCGGTCTGGCCGTGACCCACGCGACCACCGGTGCCGCGCCGGGCAAGGCGATCGCGAACATCTCCACGCTGCGCCGGTCGCCGAGGCGGATCAGGTCGACGCCCCCGATCGCGCGGATGCCGTTGGCCGCGAGGGTCGCCTCGCCGACGTCGGGACGCGCGAGTTCGCGCAATGCGTCGACCAGGCCCGCGGGCGTCGCGTCGGCCGGCAAGTCGCGCAAGGTGCGCTGCGCACCGCCGTCCATGATGCTGTAGCGGGTGCCGTCGGCCGCAAGGGACGATGCCGAAAGCAGGCACGCCAGGAGCGTCGCCAACCAACGTGTTGCGCCGTACATGGCCTTCCCCTTCCACGGGACACCAGGGGAGCCTAAACGAAGAAGGCGGCCAACTGGCCGCCTTCTCCCTGGACCGCGCGTGGCGTCCGCCCTACGCGGCAGGCTCGTCCACGGCCTTCATCGACAGGCGGATGCGGCCCTGCTTGTCGACCTCGAGCACCTTGACCTTGACCATGTCGCCTTCCTTGAGCACGTCGGACACCTTCTCGACGCGATCGTTGGAGATCTGCGAGACGTGCACCAGGCCGTCCTTCCCGGGGGAGATCGTCACGAACGCGCCGAAGTCCATCAGCTTGACGACCTTGCCCTCGTAGATGCGGCCGGGCTCGACGTCGGAGGTGATCTGCTCGATGCGCTCCTTCGCGGCGCGGCCCGCGGCGGCATCCACCGACGCGATGGTGATCGTGCCGTCGTCCTGGATGTCGATCTGGGTGCCGGTCTCCTTGGTGATGCCCTGGATCACCGAACCGCCCTTGCCGATGACCTCGCGGATCTTGTCGGGGTGGATCTTGATGGTGATCAGGCGCGGCGCGTAGTCCGACAGTTCGGCGCGCGGCGCGGTCATGGCCTTCGCCATCTCGCCGAGGATGTGCAGGCGGCCCTGCTTCGCCTGCGCCAGCGCGACCTTCATGATCTCCTCGGTGATGCCCTGGATCTTGATGTCCATCTGCAGCGC
>CAMLHR010000247.1 GCA_946479915.1 uncultured Lysobacter sp. | reverse complement strand
GAGGTGGCCGGCGCCGACATTGCCGCGCGCGCCCTCGAGGACGTGCGCCCACGGATCGAGGCGGAATGGGACCGGATCGACGCCCACCTGGCCGCGAACGGACCGTGCCTGCTGGGCGCCGAACCCTGCGTTGCCGATTTCTACCTGGTGATGCTGATGCGCTGGTCGCGGAAGATGCCGCGGCCGGCAACCGAATGGCCGCAGCTGGCGGCACTCGCGCAGCGGATGAAGTCACGGCCTTCGTTCGCCGCCCTGTACGCCGCCGAAGGCCTGGAGGAATGGACATGAGCACCACCGCACCGATGCCGCGCCCGAGCCTGCCGCGCCAGATCCCGTACATCATCGGCAACGAAGCCTGCGAGCGTTTCAGCTTCTACGGGATGCGCAACATCCTGGTGCCGTTCCTGGTCGGCAGCATCCTGCTGGCCTACCTGCCGGAAGCCGAGCGCGAGGGCGCGGCGAAGGACATCTTCCACACCTTCGTCATCGGCGTGTACTTCTTCCCGCTGCTCGGCGGCTGGCTGTCGGACCGGTTCTTCGGCAAGTACCACACGGTGTTCTGGCTGTCGCTGGTGTACGTGGCCGGCCATGCCTGCCTGGCGCTGTTCGAGGACAACCGCAACGGGTTCTATGCAGGGTTGCTGCTGATCGCGCTGGGATCGGGCGGCATCAAGCCCCTGGTCTCCGCCTTCGTCGGCGACCAGTTCGACCAGACCAACAAGCACCTGGCGAAGGTCGTCTACGACGCCTTCTACTGGATCATCAACTTCGGCTCGTTCTTCGCGTCGCTGCTGATGCCGCGGTTCCTGGCCGAATACGGGCCGAGCGTGGCGTTCGGCATCCCCGGCGTGCTGATGGCGGTCGCGACGGTCATCTTCTGGGCGGGGCGCCACAAGTACGTGCACGTGCCGCCGGCCCGGGCCAGCAACCCGCATTCGTTCCTGCGGGTGGTGCGCACGGCGCTGTTCGCGCCCGGCGGCGGGCGCGGCAAGGCGGTCGCCCTTGGGGCCGCGCTGCTCGCGGTCGCCTCGCTGTTCCTGGTCCCGGCCATGGGGTTCGTCGAGCCGGTGCTGATCGCCATCGGCCTGCTCATCGCGGGCGGCGGCATCGGTGCGTCGATGCAGCTCGACCTGGCGCGTGGCACGCACCCCGACGACGCGGTCGACGGCGTGCGCGCGGTGCTGCGGATCCTGATCGTGTTCGCGTTCGTGACGCCGTTCTGGTCGCTGTTCGACCAGAAGGCGTCGACCTGGATCCTGCAGGGGCGCGAAATGGTCATGCCGCACGACCAGTGGTGGTGGCCGAGCTGGCTGGTGACCGAGCCGGCGCAGATGCAGGCGTTGAACCCGATCATGGTCATCGTCCTGATCCCCTTCAACAACCTCGTGCTGTACCCGCTGCTGCGGCGGCTGGGGTTCGAGGTCACCGCGCTGAAGCGGATGGGCTGGGGGATCGCGTTCTCCGGCATCGCCTGGGTGTTCGCCGGCTGGCTGCAGCTGTCCATCGACGGCGGCGACCCGACCTCGATCGCCTGGCAGGTGCTGCCGTACCTGCTGCTGACCTTTGGCGAGGTCCTGGTGTCCGCGACCGGCCTGGAGTTCGCGTACAGCCAGGCGCCGCAGGCGATGAAGGGCGTGATCATGAGTTTCTGGCTGCTGTCGGTCTCCTACGGCAACCTCTGGGTGCTGCTGACCAACGCGGCGGTCCGCAACGACGCGGTGACCGCGCAGATCGCGGCGACGGGACTCAGCGAGCCCGCGTTCCTGATGTTCTTCTTCGCGGTGTTCGCGTTCGTCGCGGCCGCTGCGTTCGCGTGGTACGCGAAGCGCTACCCGTTGCAGGACCACTACCGTGTCGCCTGACGGCGGGGTCGCCTGATGTCCATGACCCTGGTCCTGATCGGCGTGACGGTCGCGCTGTCCTGGTACTGCTTCGAGCGGCCGGGGCTGCTCGACCGGCTGCTGCTGTGGCCGCCGGCGATCGACCGCCGGCACGAGTACGACCGCTTCGTGACCCACGGCTTCGTGCATGCCGACTGGCAGCACCTGCTGTTCAACATGATCACGCTGTACTTCTTCGGCACCCATGTCGAGCGGCTGCTGTCGCCCTACATCGGCGCGATCGGCTTCGTGCTGTTCTACGTGTCGGCGATCCTGGTCGCGATGCTGCCGACCTACCTGCGGCACCGGCACGATCCGCACTACCGCAGCCTCGGCGCCTCCGGCGCGGTGTCGGCGGTGCTGTTCGTGTTCATCCTGGCGTCGCCCTGGTCGCTGATCTTCGTCTTCTTCCTGCCCGTGCCGGCGATCGTCTACGCGGTCCTGTACGTCGGCTACAGCGTCTGGGCGGACCGGCACGGCAACGACAACATCAACCACAGCGCGCACCTGGCCGGCGCGGCGTACGGCGTGCTGTTCACCGTGGCGATGGAGCCGGGGGTGCTGCCGGCGTTCCTCGCGAAGCTGGTCTCGCCGTCGTTCGGCTGAGCCGGCGCTCACCCGCGCTCCATGCCGGGCGTGCTATCCGGGGGGCACCGTCCACCGGAGACACCTGATGGCAACCAGGAAGGCGACGAAGACGACGACGAAGAAGGCGGCGACGAAGAAGGCGCCCTCGAAGAAGACCGCTTCGAAGAAGGCAGCCTCGAAGAAGGCAGCCTCGAAGAAGTCCGCGACGAAAAAGGCAGCCTCCAGGAAGACGGCTTCGAAGAAGACCGCCCCGAAGAAGGCCGCCCGGCGCGTCATCACCCCGAGGAAGGCGCTGTCCAACACCCGCAAGCTGCTCGCCGAGAAGCAGCAGCACGCCCGCGAGACCCCGCCCTGGCAGCAGATCGGGTCCACCGCCGGGCAGGGCCACGACGGGTTCCAGTCGCCCGAGGCCGCCGCCCAGGCGAAGGACCTGCATGCCGCGGAAGTCCGGATGGAAGGCAACCATGGCAGCATCAGCACCCACGACCGGCACGCCCAGGGCCGGCGCGACAGCCGCTGAGGACCCCGCATGACCGCTGATGCCATCGACGTCGTCCACCATCCCGTCTCCTCGC